>JBLIFE010000031.1:0-12271 GCA_047633515.1 Paracoccaceae bacterium
GTGCATCGTCGCGTACGTCGATCGGCACATCAAAGGCCGCGGCGATACAATCGGCGGTAATATCGTCATGCGTCGGCCCGATGCCGCCCGAGGTAAAGACGTGATCCCAAAGTCCGCGCAGCGCATTCACCGCGGCAACAATCGCCTCTGCGTCATCGGCCACAACGCGGACTTCACGCAGGTCGACCCCCTTTTCTGTCAATGAATTGGCAAGGTGATACATGTTGGCATCACGGGTGCGCCCTGACAGGATTTCGTCGCCGATTACCAGCATTGCGGCAGTTGGGTTGCTCATAGCGTCATCCTTGGTTGATCCGGCCTTGTTCAGCCGTGCCTTGTGAGGCTTTTCCGAACGGTATAGGCGTCTGGAATGCGCTTTCAAACCCCTCTCGTGCCGGGGCGTCTTATCCGGCGGTACAAACGGTTCCTTGCCGATGTCTTGCTTGATACCGGTGTGCAGATCACGGCGCATTGCCCCAATCCGGGGGCGATGCTCGGGTTGGCCGAGCCAGGAATGCGCGTCTGGCTGGAACCGAATGACGACCCCAAACGCAAGCTGAAATATGGTTGGCGGTTGAGCCATCTGTCCGGGGATGTCTGGGTCGGGATTGATACAGGCGTGCCGAACAAGGTGATCAAGAAGGCGCTTTTGGCGCGGACCGTTCCCGAGCTTGCGGCTTACGGCTCTGTACGTCCCGAGGTGAAATATGCCGAAAAAAGCCGCATCGACTTCCTGCTCGTCGAACCGGGGCTGCCGGATGCCTATGTCGAGGTCAAGAACGTGCATCTGTGCCGCACAGCAGGGCTTGCCGAGTTTCCCGACAGCGTGACGCAGCGCGGCGCGCGGCATCTGGAGGATCTGGCAGGGGTCAGGGCGGCAGGGCACCGCGCCGTCATGCTGTATCTGGTGCAACGCACCGATTGCAGCCGCTTCAGCGTAGCAGGCGATCTTGACCCGGCTTACGGGCGAGGCTTTGGAACGGCGCAGGCGGCAGGCGTCGAAATGCTGTGTTATGACACAAGGATCGATGTGCACGGCGTCACATTTGGCCAAGCTGTAGATATTGAACTGGTCCCCCAAATTTAACACATAGACTGGTCATTTGATCGCTTCAGGCTTATAAAATGCTTGAAAACTTCAAAAAGCGGTAGGTTATACTTGGACAACGCACGTGAAACCCTGACCAGAGACGGCATTCGAATCTATCAGGATGTCGATTTCGCCGGAATGCACAAAGCGGGCGCACTGGCCGCAAAGATACTTGACGATATCGTGCCGCTCGTTTTTCCAGGGCAGACCACGGAAATCATCGACAAGGCTATCGAGGATCAGGTCAACGCCGCCGGTGCAGTATCGGCGACCATCGGCTACAAAGGCTACAAACACGCCAGTTGTATCAGCGTCAATCACGTTGTTTGTCATGGGATTCCGGGGACAAAAACGCTTAATGATGGCGATATCCTGAACATTGATGTGACTGTGATCGTCGATGGATGGTTCGGTGATACCAGCCGGATGTATGTCGCGGGCAAACTGGCGCGCAAGGCAGAGCGGTTGATCGAAGTGACCCGGGATGCATTGATGTACGGCATCGAAGCGGCAAAGCCCGGCAATACTTTTGGCGACATTGGCTATGCCATTCAGACGTATGTTGAATCTAGTCGCATGTCGGTTGTGCGGGACTTTTGCGGGCACGGATTGGGGCGGGTATTTCACGCGCCGCCGAATGTGCTGCATTACGGGCGTGCAGGCTCGGGGCCGGTGCTTGAAGAGGGTATGTTCTTTACGATTGAACCGATGGTCAATCTGGGGCGGCCTGAAACCAAAGTCCTTGCCGATGACTGGACAGCGGTAACGCGCGATAAATCACTGTCTGCGCAGTTCGAGCATTCGGTCGGTATCCGGGCTGACGGGGCCGAAATTTTTACAAACTCGCTCGCCGGTTTGTTCCATCCGACCTATAAACAGGGCTGATCGGTCCTGAAAGACGGCCCCGTGGGGCCGTCTGTTGGGATCAGACTGCGCCGGTGTATTCGCCGCGTGCCGGATAGTTTTTCGAAATCGCAAAATCGAGGGCTGCGACAAGCTCTGAAAAATGGGGCCGTACGAAGGGCATCGTCTGAACCGATCCGTAATACAGGGTCTGTTCCGGTGTGACCATGAACAGGCCGGGTTCTGAAAAGAGATCGGGTTCTTCAATCCCGATCGAGGTCTTTCCCCGGCCTGCCGACAGAAAAAGCCCCCAGTCGCGCGCGACAGACAACGGAAGATCATAAGCAAACCGAAGCGCCTTTGCATCGATTTTTTCGGCCATGTCGCGGGTCCGCTCTAACCCGTCCGAGCTGATGGCGATCGTATTGACGCCGCGTTCGGCAAACGCGGCAGTCTGCTTTTCCAACTCGGTCAGATAGGTGGCACAAATCGGACAATGCAAACCTCGATAAAAACAGATCACGGTGCCTTTTGCTCCGGTTTCCGTTGCGAGCGAAAATTGGGACCCGTCCAAAAGCGGCAGGGACAGATCGGGCGTTTTTTGGCGTGGAAGTAACATATTTTCAATATTCCTTTGTTTCTGGGCAATCCCTGTCACATGATGGCGCCTGCCGAAAACGTATTTCGTTTTGCGCACAAGGGCGTGATCAGGCGGCCTTTGAGCAACGGATCATCGTTCCGGTTTTCGGGGGCAGAGCAGGGGATTATCCCTGTGACGCGCTTTGTCGGTCGGTTGGCTGTCAAAACCTGCCGTAAAACCCATAAAAAACGGGTCTGCCGGTTTCGGCATGTTTGCATCTGTGCCGCGACAGACATAGGTATCTTTTATTCGGGCTGCTGGTCGGCCCCTCGTAACACAGAAGGACCGTGTCATGATCCGGGTCAAAACACTTTTTGCCACAGCTGTTGTGGCGCTTTCGGCATCTGGAGTCTTTGCGCAGGAGGTGACGCTACGCTTTCAGCATTTCGTGTCGCCGAAATCGGCGAATCCGACGTATTTCATGGATCCGTGGGCCAGAAAGATTGAGGCCGACAGCAATGGCCGGATCAAGATCGAGATTTATCCGTTCATGCAATTGGGTGGCAAGGCGCCCAGCCAGTATGACCTGATCCGCGACGGTGTGGTTGATGGTGGCTGGGTGATCCCGAGCTATCAACCGGGGCGCTTTCCCGAAGTCGAGGCGCTTGAGTTGCCTTTCATGACCACCAAGATCGCAGAGGACAGCGGGCGTGCGGCATGGATATTTACACAACAGCACCTGTTGGATGACTTTGCCGATGTGCATCTGATTGCTGCGCATTTGCACGGGCGGGGTGTTTTGCACACGAAAGGTGCTCCGGTTGAAACGCTGGAGGATTTTGCCGGTCTGAAACTGCGCGGTCCGTCGCGCCCGGCAACCGATTTGTTGAAAAAACTGGGTGCCACCCCGATTGGCATGCCGGTTCCGGCGTTTCCCGAGGCGCTGTCCAAGGGCGTCGTTGACGGTGGCATCGTCCCATGGGAGATCGCTCCCTCGCTCAAGCTGGATGAATTGACCGATAGCCACACCGAGTTTGCCGGCGATAAATCACTTTATAACCTCTATTTCATCTGGGCGATGAACAAGGCGAAGTACGACAGCCTGCCCGATGATCTAAAGGCGGTCATCGACGCGAATTCCGGGCTTGAAACAAGTGCGTTTGCAGGCAAAGGGCATGATCTAGGCGATGCTGAAGGACGCGAGATCATTGCTGCGAGTGGCAATCCGATTGTCGAGATGTCTGTTGCCGAGACTGCGCGCCTTGAGGCGATCGGGGTCGAGGTCACACAAGACTGGATCGCACAGGCAACTGAAAAGGGTCTCGACGGGGCAAAACTTGTCGAAGACGCACAAATGGCCGTGGCGCGCACGATCAACGGTGGAAGCTGACGCGGTCGCGTTAGACGCTACATCGGGCCCCCATGCGGGGCCCGGTGTACGTTCTCAAGGAATATTGATGCGACAGCCGCTGCTACTCAAGCATGGCCATCGCATCAATAAGAGCCTGCGCACTGGTCTGGTTGACATCCATATGCGTCACGATCCGAAGGCGACGTTGACCGGTCACCGTGACGGTGATTTTCTTTTGACGCAGCTGGCGTGCTGTTTCGCGCGCATCAGGTGCTGAAGGCGCCAAGGTCAACATCACAATATTTGTGTCAATGGGCAGGATGCTTTCGACCGCTGGCAATCCGGTCAGACCGGCACCGATAAACTGTGCCAGCGCATGATCTTCGGCAAGCCGTTCGACGTTGTGATCCAGTGCGTAAAGGCACATGGCGGTCAACACGCCCGTTTGGCGCATCGCGCCGCCCCACCTGCGTTTGATCAACCACGCGTCATTGATAAAGTCCTTTGATCCGGCAAGCACCGCGCCGACTGGACAGCCAAGCCCCTTGGTAAAAGCAATCCACGCAGAGTCAAAATCACGGGCATAGTCGGCCGCCGGAATTCCGGTTGCAACCTGCGCATTCAAAATGCGCGCCCCGTCTAGATGTGTCGCAAGCCCTGCTGCCTTGGCGTCACGCGCAACCGTGTTCAATTGCTCGACCGGCCAAACAGCACCACCAGCAAGATTTGCCGTCTGTTCGGCCAAAAGCAGGCGGCTGCGCGGCGCGTGGGCCGAGGCGGGGCGAATGTGGGCAGCCAATTCGGCGGGGGTTAGCATGCCGTTTTTACCGTCGATCGGGCACATCATCACCCCCGAAAGGGCCGCAGGTCCGCCACTTTCGGCAAAGATGATGTGGCTTTCGCGGGTACAAATTACCTCGTCTCCGGGGCGGGTGTGCACGGCAATTGCAATCTCGTTGCACATGGTTCCGGATGGCAGAAACACTGCCGCTTCCATGCCCAGCATATCAGCGACGCGAGCGCATAGTTCGGTCGTGGGCGGATCTGCATTATGGCGCTCGTCGCCCAAGGGCGCGGTCAGGGCTGCCTCGCGCATCGCGCGAGAGGGGCGCGTCTGCGTGTCGGAGTAAAATTCATGCATAAGAGGTACAGGCCCTTGTTTGTGCTAAGAGAAATTTGAACGGGTCTTTGATTTTGGGCCGCCACTGTTCAATTGTCAACGATGCGGGCTGGTGCTGACGCTTGAGGGTAGGGCAAATCTTGGTGCTATTGGAGGATGCATTTGGTGCTTGCGACCTCATCCATCGGTCCGGGTATCGTTGCGGGCTGATCACGGGCTGGACAGGGGCCGTGATTTTACGCGCCGGAAGATCAGTGCAAAAGGAACAACAAAGGCAAAGAGGATCATCCCGAAGACAAGTGGATCATGCGGATTGGAGGTCCGGTCGAAGATCGCGCCCGAGATCGGCGGAATGATCGCATTGAACGCATGATAGATGGTAAAAAACACTCCCATCCCAAGGGCGCGACGCTCGGGGGGGACGGCCTGTCCTGCCAATGCGATGATAACTCCGGCGGGAGCCATTCCCAAAATCCCGAAGAGCAGGCTTGCCATCACCCCGGTGTCCGGTACGCGCAGCAGCATGAGCGAAGCGATGGCCGCGCTCATGCAGACCACCAAAATGGTGTCGCGCCGCCCGAAACGATCGGCGATCTGCCCGCATAAGGCACCGGACAGGATCATCAGCCAGCTTCCGATGCTGATGATCGTCGCGGCACGAAGGGCCGGTTGCCCCAGTTGCTCAAGCGTTTCAGGCGCAAACGTAAGGTATATGACATACGCCGCATTAAAGGCCCCCCAAGCCATTCCGGCGCATGAAATCAATATCCATTCGCGACCCGACAGGCTTGCAGCAATCCCCGATACGGCAACCGGCAGATCACGCGCAGGGCGATAGAAAACACCAACGCATAGCGCAGCAACAGCACAATAGGCCGCAGCCACAAGGAAAGGCGCGCGCCAGCCATATTCATGGGCAAGCCAGACATGCCCGATCTGGCCCATGGCAATACCGAACGGCCAACTCATCACCAGAATGCTCATGGCTGTGGCAATCTCGCGGCCCTCGAACCAATCGGCGACCATCTTGGTAAAGTATAGTGAAGAGACTAGAAAGCCGGCACCTGACAAGATTCGTCCGAGCCCGATTATCCATCCCTCGGGCGCAAGGCCGGACAGCGCCCCGCCAACCGCAAGGGCCCCGAGACCAAAAACGGACAGGAACCGATCCGACAGATACCGCCCTGCAAATCCGACAGGCAGTGCCAGAACAAGGCCCGGAAACATGAAAAGACCGATAAGAAGCCCGATTTCGGTATAGGTGAAGCCGAATGTTGCAACTAGATCGCTGTCAACGGACGCTACTGTTTGAAACTGAAAACCAAGCCCGATGCGCGCGTAACAAAGTAAAACAAGTATGCGCCAGCGCATCACACCCACCCAAGCCCGCGCAAGGCGTGCGCATCATTCCAGATTTTCGTAATGTGACAGATCTTCTCGCCTTCGAACTCGATGATGTAGGCAAAGTCGGACACAACGGTCTTTCCGGTGGGCCAAACTGGGCCGCCAAGGCCGGTCTGGGTTCCGTGAAAGGCGGCAGCCGCAAGAACTGTTCCTCGTGCTTCGTCCATTGCGAACCCCTTAAGAACATAGTGGCCGTCAGGAACCAGCGCCAAAAGCCCCTTTAGCCATTCTGCATATGCGGCGAGGGTCAGGGCGTTAGCCAAGACGCCAGCCTGACAGCTGAAGGTTGCCGCCGTGTGGCAATACAATTCACACGCTTTCCAGCCTTGGCCCGTGTTGCAAGCCTTGAAAAATGCTTCTGCGGCCTGTTGGCGTAACATTTGCGCCTTTCGTGTAGCGACGGTTTAAACACCAGTCTATGTTGGAAATTATCGCTTCAGGTATCGTACAGATGAAAAATGCGTGCAGTATTTTCTTACTGCAATTGCAGGATTGCTTGCGCACCCGTAACAGGTCACTATTGCAACATCCGGGTTTAAGCACGAAGGGTCGGGGGTGTCTTACCAACATACGCTTAGCCAGCGTGAAGTTGAAATTGCCGGATTATATGCAAGTGGTGCGACGTATCACAGCATAGCCGATACGCTTTGCATTGCGCCGTCCACAGTGCGCACCCATCTTTCGGCGATTTACCGCAAGCTGGAGGTATCCTCCAAGCTGCAATTGCGTGCCCGGTTGGACGGGCAGAGTGGCGGAGCCAACGGGCAGGCGGATCAAGCTGCCGTGATCTCCGAGCTTGCCTTGAACCTCGAAGAAGCCATCAGTCGTGAAAAAGCCCTGAGTGCGGTGCTGAAGATTATAAGCCGGTCTGACGGAGACATTGATGCGGTTATGCCCTTGATCCTGGGTTACGCACTTGAGCTATGTGACGCCGAGTTCGGGATATTGTTCGAATACCGCAAGAGCGAAGGTTTCCGTGCAAGCTTTGCGAGGGGTATTCCCGCCAGTTTCCAGACCTGGCTGGATGCACAGGGGGCGTTTCCGGTAAGCCCGAAAACCGGTCTTGGCCGGATGGAGGCAGAGCGGGAAGCGATCAACATTTTTGATGTCCGTGCCGAGGATATCTATCGCATGGGTGATCCGCTGCGGCATGCAACAACCGTTCTGGGGGGGGCGCGGTCCTTTGTGGCGATTCCGATGGTGGCAAATGACACCCTGATGGGGGCCTTTACGATCTATCGGCAACGGGTGCGTCCCTTTAGTGACGATACGTTGACGCTGGCCCAGATGTTTGCCCATCAGAGCGTCATCGCCATCAAGAATGCACGGATGATCGGAGCCTTGCGCGCGGCGGCAAACGTGCTTGACGCTGACTAGACCGCAGAACATTGTGTTTCGGTTGCGCCAGTATCACACCCCCTCTGCATCATGCCGCGTGGGCGACAAAGCAAAGCCTGATCAACGAATAAGGCCCCGCCTGCGGTTTCACGCAGGCGGTTCACCGTTGTCCGTGAATACTCTAAAAGTCTAGGTTTTCGACATTCAGCGCATTGCTCTGGATAAACTCGCGTCGTGGTTCCACGATGTCACCCATCAGCTTGGTAAAGATATCGTCGGCTTCGGCAAGGTCATCGATTTTAACTTGCAGCAGCGTTCTGGCATCAGGGTCCAGCGTGGTTTCCCAAAGCTGCTCCGGGTTCATCTCTCCCAATCCTTTGTAGCGTTGCAGGCTCAGGCCTCTTTCGCCTTCCGTGAGGATCGCTTCAAGCAATTCGCTCGGCCCGTGTACCGGCGACGGTTTGTCCTTGCGCATCAGGTTCGAGGGCGTGCCATAAATTTCTGCAAGGCTTTGTGTGGACTCGCCTAGTTTGCGCGCTTCGTTCGAGCGCAAGACCTTGCCATCGAGTGTGCGCACCTCTTCAACACCGCGCAAAAGTCGTGCGAGCCGCATGCCTTTGTCCTGTGTTGGTCTGCCGCGCCAGCCACGTTCGTATTCCGGCGCAATAAGGTCCAGACGCGCGGCGACGGCATCGGCGACGCCTTGCAGGTTCTCGTCTACCGCGCCCGGAACAAAGGCGGCCGCGATTGCGGCTTGTTCAAGGATATGCTGCGGGTAATGTGTTGGAAAGGCTTGTAAAATGCGGCGAACCTGCCGTGCTTCCTCGACCACGCGCGCCAGATCGGCACCGACGATTTCTTCGCCTGAGGCCAGCTTTAGAGAGGCCCCCTCGACGCCTTGCTCGATCAGATAGTTATCAAGAGCCAGCTGGTCTTTCAGGTAAACCTCGGATTTTCCGCGGGCCACTTTGAACAACGGCGGCTGCGCGATATAGAGATAGCCACCATCAATCACCTCGGGCATCTGCCGGAAGAAGAAAGTCAGCAAAAGCGTGCGGATGTGCGCGCCGTCCACATCGGCGTCTGTCATGATGATAATCTTGTGGTAGCGCAGTTTTTTCACGTTGAATTCGTCGCGCCCGATGCCGGTGCCCATGGCGGTGATCAACGTACCGATCTCTTGTGAGCCGAGCATCCGGTCAAAACGGGCGCGTTCCACATTCAGAATCTTGCCGCGCAGCGGAAGAACCGCCTGATTTTTCCGCGAACGGCCTTGTTTGGCAGAACCGCCCGCGCTGTCGCCCTCTACGAGGAACAATTCTGAAAACGCGGGGTTCTTTTCCTGGCAATCCGCAAGCTTGCCTGGCAGAGATGCGATATCCATTGCGGTTTTGCGGCGCGTCAGATCGCGCGCTTTTCGGGCGGCTTCGCGGGCAACTGCGGCTTCGATGATTTTTCCGACGATGGATTTGGCCTGTGCCGGGTTTTCCTCGAACCACTCGGCCAGCTTTTCGTTCACCAGCCCCTCAACCGCGGCGCGGACCTCCGAGCTGACCAGCTTGTCTTTTGTCTGGCTCGAAAATTTGGGATCGGGGACTTTTACCGACAACACGCAAGTCAGGCCCTCGCGTGCATCGTCACCGGTAAAGGTGACTTTTTCGCGCTTTGCGATGCCGCTGGACTGTGCGTAATTGTTGATCGTGCGGGTCAGTGCGCCACGAAACCCCGCCATGTGGGTGCCGCCGTCGCGCTGCGGAATATTGTTTGTAAAGGGCAGGACAGCTTCGTGATAGCTGTCGTTCCACCACATTGCCACTTCGACGCCAATGTCGTCTTTCGTGCCAGTAATAAAGATCGGGTCCGGCATCACGGGTGTTTTCGATCGGTCCAGATATCTGACAAACTCGCGCACGCCGCCCTCGTAAAAGAGGTTCGATTCAAGCGGCTCTGCGGGGCGTTCGTCGCGCAAAATGATCCGGACGCCTGAATTCAGAAACGCCAGTTCGCGCAACCGGTTTTCAAGCGTCTTGAACACAAAATCCCGATTGGAGAATGTATCGAGCGATGCAAGGAACCTGACTTCGGTGCCCTTGCGCCCGTTTGCATCGCCCACAACATCAAGGTGGCGGGTGGTGAAGCCACCCTCAAAACGTGCGGAATGCTCTTTGCCGTTGCGCCAGATACGCAACTCAAGCCAGTCTGAAAGGGCGTTGACGACCGACACGCCCACCCCATGCAATCCGCCTGACACTTTGTACGAATTACTGTCGAATTTGCCGCCGGCATGCAGCTGCGTCATGATCACTTCGGCGGCGGAAACCCCTTCGCCTTCGTGGATGCCAACCGGAATGCCGCGACCGTTGTCACTGACCGAAACCGAGCCATCATCGTGAATTGTTACAGCCACGTGATCGGCATGACCGGCCAGTGCTTCGTCAATTCCGTTGTCAACGACCTCGTACACCATGTGGTGCAATCCGGAGCCGTCATCCGTATCCCCGATATACATTCCAGGACGTTTGCGCACCGCCTCCAAGCCCTTGAGAACTTTGATGGAATCGGCGCCATATTCCTGGTTGGTAGGGTCTTGATCTGACATGCGAACTTTCCGAGTGAGTTGACCCTTTTTATAGCGGTTTGTCGGGGCGATGTCACGAGTTACCCACAAGATTTGGTAGGGTAGGCGGATGGCCTCACGACGGCTGGCAGACCCGTCAGGTCAGGGCTATCACGACGCCAACGCCGATCAGCATCCAGCCGGAAACAACATTCACCCGGCGCAAACGTCCGGGCGAAGACAGCAGGGCCTTCACCCGGTCAATGAAGCCTGCAAGGATCAGATTTCCGGCCAGCGGTACGGCGATTGATACGGCCGTGATCGCGCAAATGTCCCATGCCGACACTGTGCGCAGATCAAAAAATCCAGGCAAAACGCCCATGTAGAACAAGATCGCCTTGGGGTTGCCCAGAATGACGGCTACTCCGGCGATGAATCCTGCCCACATTCCGGGACGTGTCAGCCGGCTGTCGGCCCCACCTATGCTTTCGGATTTGCGCAGTAATCCGACCCCCATGGCAACAAAAATCAGCACGGCGGCCCACTGCAGCAATGTCATGAAGCCGGAAAAGACGCTTGTTACCCACGCGATGCCGAAGATAGCCAGCACGGGCCACAGTGCATCCCCCACGACGACTCCCAACGCCAACGGCCACGCTCCCTGAAACCCGCCTGAAAGGCCCCGCGCAATCAGGGCCACCCACACAGGTCCAGGTGTCAGGAACAAGACAAAGACAGCAAAGGCATAGAGCGCCAATTCGGCAAATGTGATCGTCATGCCTGAACACTCCTCAAGCCTTTGTCAGAGAGGCTCATACGCCAGAACCGGAAACGGGACGCACCTGTGAGCCGTCCGGCCCTTCGGTGACTGCAAGGCGCTGTGCCCGCGCACCCAATTCGGCAAAAAGGCTGGCCTCGGTGCCTGTCATCCAGGCTTGTGCGCCAAGAACGCAAATCTCGTCATAAAGAGCGGCGCGGCGTCCAGCGTCCAGATGGGCGGCGACCTCATCAAGCAACAACAGGGGGGCGGCTCCGAAATCTTCGCTCAGAGCGCGAGCATTTGCGAGGATCAAAGAGACAAGCAGGGCCTTTTGCTCGCCGGTGGAGCAGTCTTTTGCCGCGATGTCTTTCGCTTGATAGACCGCCTTCAGGTCAACGCGGTGTGGCCCCTCAAGGGTCCGGCCTGCGCGCAGATCTGTGCGACGGCCATCTGCAAAGGCGGCCAGCAAATCGGCCTCGAGCACCGGAAACACTTCGTTTGGTCCTTCAAGGGCAAGATGTGCGGCAGGAAAGGCGGTTTTGGCGTTGTCTTGTGCCACGGCAATGCGCGCCAGAACGCGGCTTCGGTTGCTGCTGATAATTGCGCCGCTTGTGGCCATTTGCGCCTCTAGTGCCCTGTACCATGCGGGGTCACGCACCATGTCTTTTAAAAGACGGTTACGTTCGCGCATGGCTTTTTCATAGGTCAGGACCGCATCGGCGTGGGATGGCTCGAAGCTGAGTACCATCCGGTCCAGAAACCGGCGACGGCCATCGGCGGCTTCGGTCCAAAGCCGGTCCATCGCTGGCACCAGCCAGATAACGCGCGCAATCCGGCCAAGGGCGGTTTGGGGGGCTGTCTTTGCGTCGATAGTGACAGACCGGCTGGCACCGTTTTGCGACCAGGTGCTGATTTCGTGTTTGCGGCCAAGACTGATGATTTCAGCGTTGATTTTCCATCCGTCGATATCGGCTTTGCGTTTGAGGTCATCCGCGCTTGCCCGCCGCAACCCGCGTCCCGGAGAGAGGAGCGAAACGGCCTCAATCAGGTTGGTTTTACCCGCCCCGTTCGGTCCGTACACCGCAACCGGTCGCGCATCCAAGATCAGCCGCGTCGCCCGATGAGAGCGTACGTGCAGCAGCGATAGCGCATGAACGGCCAAACCGGTCATTGCGCCTCCTCCTTTTCATGGATCTGTTGAACAGGGCCACGCCACTGGCGTAAGCCG
>JBLIFE010000032.1:0-11531 GCA_047633515.1 Paracoccaceae bacterium
CAAGGTCCGCCCGAAGCACAGCCACCTGCGCGCGCAACGTATCTCGGTCAAGATTTGTGCTTTCCAGATCGGTGCCCATTGCTGCCAAACGTATCCTCAGCGCGTCACGGTCCGCCGTAGCACGCTTGAAATCAGACATTGCCAAGCCGAGTTGCGCCTGCAGCGCATCACGGTCAGACGTCATACCGTTCAACGCGGATGTGACCGTTCCCAGCTGCCCTTGCAGCGCATCACGGTTGGACGTCATGCCGCTCAACGCGGAGGTGACCGTTCCCAGCTGTGCTTGCAGCGCATCACGGTCGGACGTGGAGTTTTCGACATCCGTAGCAAGCGCGGAAATCCGTCCCTGCAACGCGGCTACGTCATTTTGCGCCGTCAGACTTTGATCAAGGAGTTGCGCCTCCAGACGAGCGATCACAGAGCGCAAACGCTGTCGCTCAGCCGCTGAGCTGGCCAAGGCGGCCTCTAGTTGAGCACGCTCCAGCGCCGCGTCACCTTGCGCGGCCACGCCTTGAGCAACGCTCTCCTCCAACCGGCTGGTAAGCACCTCACCTTGAAGCAAGGCTTCGGCAAGGCGGGCGTTCAGATCGGCCTGCGCCCCCCGGCTTGCTGCCAGAAGCGTCAGGGTTTCCTCAGCCTCCCGGCGCTTTTGCTCTAACGCGAGGGTCATCGCGGTCAGTTCGTCAGTCGCACCGGCCAGACGCGCCCGCAGGGCTTTAGCGGCGGCGGCCTCTGTAATCCGCACCCTTTCTTCATCGCTGAGCGCTTGTGCAAGGGCGACGTTTTCCGCGCGCGCGGCCTGCACTTGCTGCTCAAGCGAGACTGTTGCGGCTTGCTCCTGCGTGAACTGTTCCTGCAACAGGCCGGCGGCCTCGTTGATCTGGGTGTTCTGCGCACGCAGGTCGGCGATCAATGCGTCAAGCGCCTCTTTGCGCGCAGCCGCAAGGCGCGCGGCCTCGGCCTGTGCATCCACTTCGCTGCGTGCGGACGCCAACGCAAGATCAAGCGCATCGCGCTGCGAAACAAGATCGCGCCGCGTCGCGTCGAGCGTGGCCAGATCCGCACTCAGCCGCGCCCCTTGGGCCCGCGCGGCATCACGCTCTGACAAAAGCGTCACCACTTGATCTTCAAACCGCGACAGGGCCGTCTCAGCGCTGGCCAGTTGCCGGTCCCGGCTCGCCACTTGCGACGTTAGAGTCGCAATCAGACTTGCCTGAGTGTCGGTTTGCTCGCGTGCCGTGGCCAATTGATCATCAAGTTGTCCCGCACGTGCCTCAAGCGTCGAATTTAGCGCCCGTTCAAGCCCCAGCGACTCTGCCAGCAACGACACCTCGGACGCCAGTTCGTCAAGTTCGGCATCTTGCGTCGAGATCGTTTCCTGCAACAAAAACTGCATGATCATAAAGATGGACAGAACGAACATCAGAACCAGCAAAAGCGCGGTCATTGCATCCACAAATCCCGGCCAGATCGTCGAGTTGATCCGGTTGCTGCCCCGCCGCTGCAACGACATGCCGGCTATTCCTCGCCAGTATCCGCAGCACTTTGCTGCGCATTTCGGGAACGGCGGATTTCTCGGGTCAACTTCGAGATGTCCTGCCTGAGTTCTCCGACAGTTTCCTGACGCCCCGCAGACATCTCTTCGAGGATGCGCAACAGGTGCACATCGATCGAACGCAGGTGCATCCGGCTTTCGGGATCGACGCCGTCGCCCCCGCTTAGCACGTCCTGCGCAGGGCGGGCGGCCTGTTGTTCAAGACCCTGTGCCACGTGCATCAAGGCTTGCGCGGTCTGGCTCTCGCCTTGCTCCAGACGATCGGTGAGTTGCCCGACAGACGCGATCAACGCCCCGATCTGCTCGTCAGAGGCGGCCCTGTTCCGGTCGGTGCGGGCCATGGCTTGTGTCAGGGTATCCATCTGCTGGGCCATATAATCAATCAACGCCACGGCGTTTCCTGCGTCCCCAGCATTTTCCCCGTCGCCCCCCGAGGCCAGCCCCAAACGGGTGATCGACGACAACCATTCTTCGAGTTCGCGGTAAAACCGGTTCTGACCGTGACTTGCAAACAATTCAAGCAAACCCACCACCAACGACCCTGCCAACCCCAAAAGCGAAGAGGCAAATGCCGTGCCCATGCCACCCAGTTGCGCCTCGAGCCCCTGCATCAGCCGCCCGAACACCGCGGCCTGCGCCTCGCCCTCTTGCGGAGCAAGCGAGCGGATCGTGTCAACCACCGCAGGTACAGTCGTCGCAAGGCCATAAAACGTGCCCAGCAGACCTAGAAAAATCAAAAGGCTGACGATGTAACGCGTAATGTCGCGGGCTTCCTCGATCCGGGTGGCCACAGAATCAAGGATCGAACGTGCCGAGGTCTGGCTGATCTGGACCCGCTTGCCGCGGCTGCGCATCAACGCCGCCAACGGCGCGAGCAAGCGCGGCGCGCGCGCATCCACCTGCCCCGGAGCATCGATCACAAATCCCTCGATCCAGTTGACCGAGATGATCAGCTGCACCACCTGCCAGAACGTCGCCAAAAGCCCAACCACAAAAACAGCCAATATCAACCCGTTGAGGAAAGGATTGGCATTCAGCACCGGTTTCAACTGCTCGAATAGCAGATAGCTTCCGGCACTGACCAGAATGATCACCAGAAGCATCAACGTTATTTGCCGCACAGGTTGCGCGAATTGGGGCTCGGCCTCGGCCGTGTCGATCATCACCATGAAACGGGTTCCGGACCTTTTATTGCGCGGCTACGATACGAGCATTGTAACAGAATTACCAAGTTCAAAGACCCGAGTTTTCAAGTTAAATCAAGGCCCGAACTCGATCCGAGAGCCAATTCAGGTCGTGATCCTCGATTCCGAGCCCACGCAGGTGGTCCGCCGTGTTCCACAGGTATTCGGTGTTGGGCCCGCGCCCTCCCACGGCACTTGCGATAATTTGCGCCTGTTTTTCCAAAGAGAGATCACCGCGATACTGGATATGCCCGCGATCCACGATGTAGCTGAGCGCCTTGAGCGGCCCGCCCCCTTCGAGGGTTACGTCAATGACGTCTTCGTAATAGGCCGACGAAACCAGCTCGCGCTCGCGCAAATTTGCAAGGGTTTCGGCCTCCGCGCCGGGTGTCACGCGAAATGCAACACCCCTGCAAGATGCCCCTGCGGCGACATCAAGCGCCAGAACAAGTCCCGGGTCGGCATCAGTGCCACGGTGATGGATCGAACTCATGCAAAAAGCCCGCCGATAGTCGCTCAACGTTGCGATCCGTTGTTCGGCGACAGAAAAGCCGGGGTGCCAGATCAAACTGCCGTAGCCGAACACCCAAAGCTCGGAGAGGTCTTCCGGGGCCATTTTTTGTCATCCTTCTCTGGCAAGTACGCACGACCCTCTGTAAACCCGATCCGCAGGCTGGGGAAAAGGACCAATAGCGATGAAACGATTGATAATCCTGATCATTGGCGTCTCGGTTTTGTGGGGTGGCTACTGGTTCGTGGGGGCGAGCGGGCTAAAATCGGGTATCTCCGGATGGCTCGAGGCGCGCCGTGCCCAAGGCTGGCAGGCCGAGTGGAGCGACATTACCGTGCAGGGATTTCCCAACCGCTTCGACACCACCCTGAGCGACCTTGCACTTGCCGACCCTGAAACCGGCTGGGCGTGGCAGGCGCCGTTTTTCCAGCTTTTGGCCCTGACTTACAAGCCGAACCACGTCATCGTGGTCTGGCCTGACACGCAGACCCTGCAAACCCCCCTCGAGACGCTGACCCTGACCGGTACGAAATCGCAAGGCAGTGTTGTGCTGGCGGCCAATACCGCGCTGACACTTGAGCGAACGTCCTTGGTGTTTGACGATCTCGAGATCGCCTCTGATCTGGGGTGGAGTATGGGGGCGGAGCAATTGCGGCTTGCGACTGAACCGGGCATTGCGGCAAACAGCCACCGGATCGGGATCGAGGCCGTCAGGCTGCGCCTTCCCGTGGCGCTGCCTGAGGCACTGGGTGGCCTGAGCGGAACGCAACAGCCCCCCGAGCAATTTGCCAGTTTGAGTGGCGATGCAACCGTCGCCTTTTCCGCGCCTTGGGACAGGTTCGCGATCGAAGTCGCCCGCCCGCAGCCGACGCGCGTTAATATTCGCAAACTGTCGGTCACCTGGGGGCAGCTTAACCTGAGCCTTGCAGGTGGCTTTGACGTGGATGCAACCGGAAGCCCGACCGGCGAGATTGTGATAAAGGCCCGCAACTGGAGGGAAATTGTAGACATCGGAGCGCAATCAGGCGCAATTCCCGAGACCTTGTTACCAAGCCTGATTCGCGTTCTGGAATTGGCACAACGCTTTTCGGGCAACGCAAAAACGCTTGATATCCCGTTGCGGTTCCGCGGTGGACGCACGTTCTTCGGGCCCCTGCCGATCGCCGCTGCACCACGGTTTGTCTTGCGCTAACGCCGCTTTGGGCGCCCGCTAGACCTTGCGGGTTTTCGTTCGCCCGAAATCAGGGGCGTCCGTGTCCTGACCGGCTTCGATAATGCCACGCCGTATCGCCCGCGTGCGTGTGAAATATTCAAACAGGTGATCGCCGTCACCGACACGGATCGCCCGCTGAAGCGCGAACAGCTCTTCGGTGAAACGCCCCAGAATCTCCAGGGTGGCGTCCTTGTTGTTCAAAAACACATCGCGCCACATCGTCGGGTCACTTGCCGCAATCCGGGTGAAATCGCGAAAACCGGCGGCTGAATACCGAATGACTTCGCTGTCGGTGACACGGCGCAGATCATCGGCCACACCCACCATCGTGTACGCAATCAGGTGCGGGGCGTGGCTGGTGACGGCCAGAACCAGATCGTGGTGATCGGCATCCATCTCTTCGACCTTGGCCCCCATTCCCACCCAAAGCGCGCGCAAGTTTTCAAGTGCAACAGGGTCTGTCGTCTCATCGGCTACCAACAGGCAAAAGCGTTCGTCAAACAGGCTGGCAAACCCCGCGCGCGGGCCAGAATGCTCGGTCCCGGCCAGCGGATGACCCGGGATGAAGTGGATATCAGGGCGTAAAAACGGCGCGACCGCATCCACCACAGCCCGCTTGACGGACCCCACGTCCGTCACGGTTGCACCGGTCGCAAGGTGCGGTGCGATTTCTTCGGCAACCGTGCCCATCGCCCCGATAGGCACGCATAAAACGACCAGATCGGCGTCTTTCACCGCCTCGGCAGCAGTGTCGTACACGACATCGCACAACCCGTCTTCACGAGCGATCGCACGGGTCTGTGCAGACCGCGCCGTGCCCACGATCTCTTCGACCAACCCCGCCCGCCGCATGGCATGGCACATGGACGACGCGATCAATCCAAGCCCGATCAACGCCACGCGCTTATAGATCATGCCACCTGTCCGTTCTTGAATGCTGCAACCGTGTTCACCACACGCTGGCAGGCCGTTTCATCACCGACCGTGATACGCAAACACTCCGGCAGGCCGTATCCCGCGACGCGGCGCACAAGGATGCCGTCGGCTTTCAGCGCAGCATCCACCGCGTTGGCCTCGGCGGGGTTGGCAAAGCGGGCCAGAACAAAATTGGCCATCGGTGTGTCAGACGGAATACCCAACGCGGCCAATTGCCCCGCCAGCCACGTTCGCAACCGTGCATTTTCACCCAGGCACCAAGCGGCAAACTCCTGATCGAGCACCGCCGCCTGCGCCGCAACAAGCGCTGTCCCCGACAGGTTGAACGGCCCGCGCACACGGTTGAGCACGTCAATGATCGCACGCGGCGCGTAGCCCCAACCGATGCGCAGCCCGCCCAAACCGTAGAGCTTCGAGAAGGTGCGCGTCATCACAACATTTTCACGCGCCTCGACCAGAGACGCTCCACCATCGTAGCCATCGACATATTCGGCATACGCTCCGTCCAGAACCAGCAAACACCCCTGCGGAAGCCCGTCGGCAAGGCGCGCGACCTCTTGGTCGTCGATCATGGTGCCTGTCGGGTTATTTGGATTGGCGAGAAACACCAGGCGCGTGCGCGGGGTCACCGCAGCCAGCAGCGCGTCCACATCGGTCACACGGGTCTTTTCGCGCGCCACGACCGGGGTCGCCCCAGCGGCAAGCGCATAAATCCGGTACATGCCGAACCCGTGCTCGGTCTGCAAAACCTCAAGCCCCGGCCCGGCAAAAGCCTGACACAACAGGGTGATGATCTCGTCCGAACCAACACCGCAGATAATCTGCTCCATGCGCAGCCCGTGAACCTGCCCAATCGCCTGCCGCAATCCTGCATGATCGGTAGAGGGATAAAGATGCAGGGCACTGACCGAAGCCATCACGGCCTCGCGGGCTTTGGGGCTGGCCCCGAAAGGGTTCTCGTTCGAGCTGAGTTTCAAGACCTCGGAAATGCCCTCAATGCGGCTTTCGCCAGCCTGATAAAGCGCGATATCCATAATGCCCGGCTGGGGGGTAATTTTTGTCACGGCCTGCTCCTGCGCCAATTCATGATGCTGTTCTTACTGAAGCCTTGCGGCAGATGCCATAACCTGCGGCCGCTTCTTTTCCGGCTGAAGATGCTCGGATGTCAGGGCAACGGCGTAGACCAACACGCTGTCTTCAATCGTGCAAACGGGGCGCGCCAATTCAAAAACGGCGGCGCCCCTGATTGGATCAGGCGTGAATGGCCCCGTCGCCACACGCCATAGCCGCCTCGCGCACCGCTTCGGAATAGGTCGGATGGGCGTGAGAGGTCCGCGCAAGATCTTCGGCACTGGCACCAAACTCCATAGCGACGCAGATCTCGTGAATCAAATCGCCCGCCATCGGGCCAATGATATGCGCCCCCAGAATCCTGTCGGATTTGGCGTCTGCCAGAATTTTTACAAAACCCTCGCCGGCAAAATTCGCCTTTGCCCGCCCGTTGCCCATAAAGCTGAACTTGCCGACCTTGTAGTCGTGTCCAGCCGCCTTGAGTGTCTCTTCGGTGTTGCCGACGCTTGCGACCTCGGGGTGGGTATAGATCACACCGGGGATCAAATCATAATTCACATGCGGCTTTTGACCGGCCAGTAATTCGGCCAACGCGACACCTTCGTCCTCTGCCTTGTGAGCAAGCATCGGGCCGTCGATCACATCACCTATGGCATAAAGCCCCGAAACAGAGGTTGCATAATGGCCGTCTGTTTCGATCTGTCCGCTTTTGGACAGGGCCACTCCCAAACCGTCAAGGCCCAACCCCGCCGTCAGCGGCTTGCGCCCTGTCGACACCAGAACCACCTCTGTATCAAGTGTGTGAACACTCTCGTCCTTGCGCAGGGTATAAGTCACCTTTGCCTTGGATTTGAGCGTCTCGACCTTGGAAACAGCGGCACCAGTGATAAATTTCAGCCCCTGCTTGGTCAAAATCTTCTGGAAGTTGCGGGCCACTTCCAGATCCTGCCCCTGAATGATGCCGTCCATGAATTCAACCACCGTCACATCCGTGCCAAGTCTTGCATAGACCGATCCCAACTCGAGCCCGATAACACCGCCACCCACAACGATCATGCTGCGTGGAATTTTGCCCAACTCGAGCGCACCGGTCGAGGTCACAACGATCTTTTCGTCGATTGTGACTTCAGCACCGGGAATAGTGGCCGCCTCGGAGCCGGAGGCAATCACGATATGCTTGGCGTGGTGAACCTCGTCCCCGACCTTGACCTGACCTGCCGCAGGCAGCGAAGCCCAGCCCTTGATCCAGTCGATCTTGTTCTTCTTGAACAAAAATTCGATGCCTTTGGTATTGGTCGCGATGACATCGTCCTTATAGGCAAGCATCTGCTTCCAATCGACACCGGGCGCTTTGCCGGTCAGACCCATCTTGCTGAAGTTATGGGTCGCCTCGTGCAATTGATGGCTGGCATGCAACAATGCCTTTGACGGGATACAGCCAACATTCAGGCACGTGCCCCCTAAGGTCTCGCGCCCCTCGACGCAGGCTGTCTTGAGGCCCAGTTGCGCACAGCGGATCGCACACACATAGCCACCCGGGCCAGATCCGATGATAATTACGTCATAATCAGCCATTAGGGTCTCCTTTTGCCCTTGAAGGGCCGCATAATTGAGTATCCTGGCGCACCGCAAAGTTACGCACGCACTGGGTCTAACAGGTCTACAGCAAGGACGCGACCAGCATGACAACGGTCGCCCCGAAGCCCACCATCCAGATCACAGACCGCCATGGCTGCGCCCCCGACGCATAGGCCGGAATATACAAGATACGGGCAATCAGATAGGCATGCGCACAGGCTTGCGTGAGCGGGCTGCTCTTTTGGCTCAACGTCACCACCACAACCGCAATGGTGAACATGATCAACCCCTCGAAGTGGTTGTTCATCGCACGCTGGAAGCGGCCTGCCGTGCCGGTAAGCTCGATCTTCCGGTCACGCGGCCCCATAGCGGCTTTCGGCCCGACCTGAAGATTAGCAGCAATCGAGAAAAGCCCGAATTGAATAACCTGCAACAAGGCTGCAAGGCTCAGTACGTAAAGTTCGGTGGTCATCGTATCGTCCGGATAGGTGCCAGTTACGGCAATATGAAAAAAGGTTCCCGTCTAGAAAGGTGATTGTCTAGAAAAGTGCCCGTTTGTATAGCCAAGGTATATAGCAACACAAGGTCTGATGCCGGCACGGGCACCCGTTCAAAAGGTACCCGCGCCGCATATCGGTCTGGATTACAGATCCATCAAAAGCCGGCGCGGATCTTCCAGAGCCTCCTTGACCCTTACAAGGAAGGTCACCGCTCCCTTACCATCCACAATCCGGTGATCATAAGACAAGGCAAGATACATCATCGGACGGATAACGACCTGCCCACCGACAGCCATCGGACGATCCTGAATCTTGTGCATCCCCAAGATACCCGACTGCGGAGGGTTGAGGATCGGAGACGACATAAGCGAGCCGTAAACCCCGCCATTAGAGATCGTGAACGTCCCCCCCTGCATCTCTGCCATGGACAGCTTGCCGTCCCGTGCCCGGGCACCTTTTTCGGCAATGGCCTTTTCAATCGCGGCAAAGCTCATCTGGTCTGTGTCCCGGATAACCGGCACCACAAGGCCATTGGGCGTGCCAGCAGCAATCCCCATGTGAACGAAATTCTTGTAAACGATATCCGTGCCGTCGATCTCGGCATTTACCTCCGGCACCTCCCGCAGGGCATGCACACAAGCCTTGGTAAAAAAGGACATGAACCCCAGCTTTACGCCGTGCTTCTTGAAAAACAGGTCCTTGTATTCATTGCGCAAGGCCATCACCTCGGTCATATCGACCTCGTTGTAGGTGGTCAGCATCGCGGCAGTGTTCTGGCTGTCCTTCAGGCGCTTGGCAATCGTCTGGCGCAAACGGGTCATCTTGACGCGCTCTTCGCGGGCGGCATCCCTCGCCGCCACCGGAGCACGGGGCGTTTGGGCATGCGGGGTGGGCGCGGCCGCCACAGGCGCCGGGGCCGCCGCAAGCTTCTTTTGCACATCCTCTTTCATGATCCGCCCGTCACGTCCCGAACCGGTCACTTGATCAGACGTCAGGCTATGCTCCGCCATCATTTTTTTCGCCGACGGCGCGTCCTCGACATCGCTTGACGGTACGGCCGCTCCGGTCGCAGCAGCCGGCGGTGCTGAAACCTGTGCGACACTGCCCCCCCCCGCACCCAAGGATATCAACGCAAGCTTGGCATCGGCATTTACGGTTGTTCCTTCTGGCGCAAGGATCTGTTGCAGAATTCCCGCCTGCGGCGCCGACACCTCGACCGAAACTTTATCGGTTTCCAGCTCACACAGCATTTCGTCCTGCGCGACACTGTCTCCGACGGCTTTGAACCATGTCGACACTGTCGCCTCGGTCACACTCTCCCCCAGCGTGGGCACCATGACATCGACACTCTGCCCAGTGGCAGCAGACGCGGCATCCGGCTGCGCACCAGCCGGCGCTGCCGTGCTCTCGGCACTGTCACTGGCACTGGCACTCTCTCCGGCACTGATGGTCGCCAACAATGCATTGACCCCAACAGTTGTCCCTTCGGATGCAACAATTTCAGCCAAAGTACCGGCAGCAGACGCCGATACTTCGACCGTAACCTTATCAGTCTCCAACTCGCACAACATCTCGTCTACCGCCACAGCGTCGCCGGGCTTTTTGAACCATGTGGCGACAGTAGCTTCTGTGACGCTTTCGCCCAGCGTGGGGACGCGAACTTCGGTAGACATCTGCTTAGTTCCCTTCAATCGTCAGCGCGTCGTTTATCAACGCTGCTTGCTGTGACTTGTGTATAGAGGCAAGGCCCGTCGCAGGGGACGCCGAAGCGGCACGCCCTGCATAGATCGGGCGCTTGGACTTTGCTTTTATGCGCGTCAGCACCCATTCGATATTGGGTTCGATGAACGTCCAGGCTCCTTGATTCTTGGGTTCTTCCTGACACCAGACAAACTGTGCCTTTTTGAAGCGCTCCAGCTCCTTGGCCATAGAAATCGCCGGGAACGGATAGAATTGCTCCACCCGCAATAGATAAATATCATCAATCCCGCGCGCATCACGCTCTTCGAGCAAATCGAAATACACCTTGCCAGAGCACATCACGACACGCTTTATCTTGTCATCGCTCACCAGCGTCGTGTCGGAATTGCCCTTTTGCGCATCGTCCCACAATACCCGGTGAAAGCTCGAGCCTTCGGTGAAATCCTCGGCGGTGGATATCGCCAGCTTGTGGCGCAACAACGATTTGGGCGTCATCAACACAAGCGGTTTGCGGAACGACCGGTGCAACTGCCGCCGCAGGATATGGCAGTAGTTTGCCGGCGTCGTGCAGTTGGCCACGATCCAGTTGTCCTGACCACACATCTGCAAGAACCGCTCGAGCCGCGCCGAGGAATGCTCCGGCCCCTGCCCCTCGAACCCGTGCGGCAACAGCATCACAAGGCCCGACATCCGCAGCCACTTGGATTCGCCCGACGAGATAAACTGATCAAACATGATCTGCGCCCCGTTGGCGAAATCGCCAAACTGTGCTTCCCACAGAACAAGCGCATTCGGCTCGGCCAGAGAATAGCCGTATTCGAACCCGAGCACAGCATATTCCGAAAGCATCGAGTCGATCACCTCGTACCGCGCCTGTCCGGCGCGCACGTTGTTGAGCGGATAGTACCGCTCTTCGGTGTCCTGATTGATAAGACCGGAATGGCGTTGGCTGAACGTACCACGCATGCTGTCCTGGCCCGACAGGCGCACCGGATAGCCTTCGGTCAGCAACGAGCCGAAAGCAATCGCCTCGCCCGTGGCCCAGTCGAACCCCTTGCCGGTTTCGAACATCTGCTGCTTGGTCTCCAGAAGGCGCGCCACGGTGCGGTGCAGCGGAAACCCCTCTGGCGCGCGGGTCAGCGCCTTGCCAAGATCGGCGAATGTCTCTGCCGGAATAGAGGTCTGCCCGCGCTGGTAATCATCCTTGTTGCGATCCAGATGCGACCAGCGTCCATCAAGCCAGTCTGCCTTGTTGGGTTTATAATCTTTGCCCGCCTCGAAC
>JBLIFE010000033.1:0-11395 GCA_047633515.1 Paracoccaceae bacterium
CGGGTCTGACCCTCGAGGACAACGCCACCGACCTGCATTGGCACAAGCGCGAGTTTTCAACCGCGCGCTCGTTTGCATGGGTCGTACGGGACGCGGCGGGCGGATATCTGGGCTGTGCGTATCTGTACCCCGACATCGGTGCACGCGGGCATGGAAAGGGCTATGTCTGGTTGCGCGAAGGCGTCGCCAGTCCGCAGGCGACAGGCGATCTTGCGGGGCGGTTCACGGCATTCCTGTCGGATCACGGACTGCCCCCCGCGCAATATCCGGTCGCGCATCCGTGACCGCACCCGTTTGCGCACCCAATCCCGACACGGCCCCTGCTTTTGCTGCCGCGCCGATCACTTTGGGCATTTGGCAAGCCTCGGGGGCTGCCGGCGACATTGCCGGCAATCTGGCGGACATCGCAAAAGCCGCCCGAACCGCACGCAACAGCGGCGTTGATCTGTTAGTGTTTCCAGAGTGCTTCCTGACAGGGTATCTGACCAAAGCCCCCGTGCCCCCGATTGCTGCGCAGGTTACCCAAGATGTCCGCGACGCCCTGATCGGTATTTCAGCAGCAACCGGCGTGGCCTTGGTCGTCGGCAGCTACGAAGCCGACGGCGCGGCGATCTACAACTCAGCTTTTTTCGTCACCCCCTTTGACGGATTGGTCGCCTGCTACCGCAAACGCGCCTTGTTCGACCTGTGGGAGAGCGCGCAATTCACCCCCGGCACGCAGCCTGTCGTCGTGACCTATCTGGGCCTCAGGATTGGCATCGCGATCTGCTTTGATGTCGAATTCCCCGAAATCATCCGACAGACCGCCGCATCGGGGATCGACTTGTTGGTCGTGCCAACCGCGCTGAGCACCCCGTTCGAGGCCATACCACAATTGATGGTGCCAACGCGGGCAATCGAAAACCACATCTTTATCGGCTACGCCAATCGGGTCGGCACGGATCACCTGAACCGCTATGCTGGCGAAAGCGTCATCGTCGGCCCTTCGGGCGCGGTGCTGGCCCATGCGCCGGACCAACACACCGGCCTGATTGCAGCCCGGATCGACCCCTCGGAATGCGCGGCCCTGCGCAAGGTTTTCGACTACTACACCACGCTCAAAGCGCTGGGAATGTCAGACTGACGAGCAGGCCTTTTTGTTCCGCTGGCGTCTCTGGCACGGTCCCGTCGCCCAACTCCAGCCGTGCGTCATGCAGCTGTGCGACCACCCGCACAAGGCTCAGGCCAAGCCCGCTGCCCGGTGTTCTGCGACTTTGCTCAAGCCGGTAAAGACGGCGCAGAACATTTGCGCGTTCGGCCTCGGGGATGCCGGGGCCGGTGTCGCGCACGCTTAACCGTACCGCGCCGTCAACAGGTTCAACACGCACCTCGATCGCGCTGTCAGGCGGGGTGTGGCGCAGGGCATTCTCGATCAGATTGGCAAAAACCTGCCCCAGCAGCCCCTTGTCTCCCGACACCGTTACCACGCCGCGCGGCGCGGCAAAGCTGAGCCGGTGATGGCCATCCTCTGCCGCGGGGCCGTAAACGTCGACAAAATCGGCCCCCAGCCGTCCAAGATCGACAGGCGCAAAGCGGGATTTCGGACTGCCACCCTCGATCTGTGCAATCTGTAAAAGGGCCTGAAACGTCGTCACGATCCCGTCGGTTTCGGCCCCCGCCTGCGCCACGATTTGCGCCGCCTGCGGGCAAAGCCCGTCGGTTTCGCGCAGCCGGTTAAGTAAAACCGCCACCCGCTGGATCGGGGTCTTGAGGTCATGCGCAATATCCGCCGACACTTGTTTGAGCACCGACACGGAGGTTTGCTGCGCCTGCGCCATCCGGTCTACCCGCGCCGCGATATTCGACAGGTCATCTACCCGCCCCGGCATCTCGGGGGTACGCGCGCTTAGATCACCCGAGGTCAACTTGTCCAACGTCCCCTCAAGCGCCTCGATCCGGCGCCCCGAACGCCGCGCAATCACCATGCCACTCAACAAGGTAATCGTGCCCGTCGGCAAAAGGCTCATCAAAAGGATATTGCGAAAGGTCTCGCGCAGATCCCACGTCTGCTGCAAGTTCGTAGCCAACGTCAGCCGCCCGCCGTGGATCACCGCTGACAGCGCAAGGAACTCTCCCCCCACAGGCGACGGGTTGTTGCCGGGGGTAACAACCTCGAACCCGTTTTGCGATTGCACGATCAGTCCGTTGCCGAAATGGCGTCCGTCGCGTGAACGGTAGCTCAAGATACGGGTCGCAGGGTCGATCGCTTCGGCCTCTGCCGCCACAAGTGTGGCCAGCGCGCCGGCAGTGGGGGCGGCCCGAAACCCCGCCAGATCCTGCGTCAGACTGGTGCGGATCGTCTCTTGGATGGATGTGCGGATGACGTAGAACGCCCCGCCAAGGCTCAGCAGGCTCACACAGGTGAACAAAACCACCAGCGCCAGCGCCATGCGCATCGGCGTCGACCGCCACAGCCACTTCATCGGCGCGACCATCACCGCAAGCCCCCGGACCGGCACCGCACAGACGTGTTCATGGCCCTAGTCCTCGATCCTGTATCCGGCACCGCGCACGGTTTTGATCAGCTCTGTCGCAAAAGGTTTGTCGATTTTGGCCCGCAGGCGGCTGACGTGGGTTTCGACGACATTCGTCTGCGGATCGAAACTGATGTCCCAGATGGCTTCCAAAAGCATCGTGCGCGTCTGCACCCGCCCCTTGCGCCGCATCAAATGCTCCAGCAGGGCAAATTCACGCGGCAGCAGGTCGATCTCGACGTCGTCGCGCACCGCACGTCGCCGGATCAGATCAAGCGACAGACTACCAGCCTTCAGCACAATCGCCTCTTCCTTGATTTGCGGGCGACGGGCAAGCGCGGCCACACGCGCGGACAATTCGCCAAACGCAAACGGTTTGACCAGATAATCGTCACCGCCCGCGGTCAGCCCGTCAATCCGGTCATCCACACCGCCCATCGACGTTAGAAAAAGCACCGGAAGGTTGTTTTTGGCCCCGCGCAGTGTCTTGATCAGCGACAGCCCGTCAAGGCCGGGCAGCATCCGGTCAATGATCGCCACGTCATACGCACAGGTCGTGGCCTGAATCAGGCCGGCGCGACCGTCCGGCACCAGATCAACTGCGTGCCCCTCTTCGCGCAATCCTTGCGCGATATAATCGCCAGTCGTCTTGTCGTCCTCGATCACCAGAAGTTTCACACTGATTTCCCCGCTTGCTCGATTATCGTCTGTTGCCCGAACAGACCCCCGAAGGGCTTGCGCCGCTGCACTCGACAGGTCGTGTCGTGGCGATTACAAATCTGCAAGGTTCTGTCCTTTGTTGCAGCATCATAACACCACACATCAGTGTAACATGCATTACCGTCCCAGCGCACGCAGAGCCTTGCACAGGTTGAGAATTATGCCTGATTTGCCTGCACACAACGGACACGCACGACTTGTTTACCCCCGGTCGGGCACGGCGTCGATAAACGGCCGGTGCGGGCGCAGTACGGGCTTGGTGCGGGGGCCTCCCCACTTTTGAGGTAACGCAAGGACAAGACATGCTCGAAACGACTTGAACAGACGACTCCGGCGAGTCATTATCTCCAAAGTAGCATCTGCCTGCCGTGGCAAAAGGATAACCTCCGCCGAATGTCTGTTTCCGACCATGATCTTGCGCTCATGCGGCGCGACTGGGCCGTTGTGGCCGCTGTACCGACCGAGACCGCGCGCATATTTTACGCCCATCTGTTTCGCCTTGATCCCAGCACAAAGCCCCTCTTTCAAAGCGACATGGCCGTTCAGGGGCGCAAGTTGGTCGAAACATTAGGGTTTATCGTCGACAGCCTTGACGACCTTGATTCGATCGTGCCCATCGCCCGCGATCTGGCAATACGCCACGTCGCCTACGGTGTGACAGCCGACCAGTATCAACCGGTCGGCGCCGCCTTGATCCGCACACTAAAAGACCTCGTCGGGCCCAATTTCAGCAAAGAAGCCGAGGCCGCCTGGGCGGGCGTCTATACGACCCTCGCCAACGAGATGGTCACTGCGGCTCATCCGGAATCACGACCCTGACGTCACATCCCGCAACGCAATCCTATCCTTTCGGATAGGCAGCTATACGTTTGCGCACCCGAAAATCATATCCAAGCTGATACAAACGGGATCAGCATTGCATGCAGGAGGTTACCGCGGTGCAGATTGATATCCTAGAAGCATCAGGCCCCACAGCCGCAAACGATCTGGTTGCACAACTGGAGGCGCTTGCTAAAGAGCGAGGGCAAATGCCGGATTTCGCATCCGTGCATTATAACTGCCTGATAAATCCGGAACCGGTCATGACTTCGCTGGCCACTGCCGGAACAGCAGCCATCGGCGCAAGTTCGTGTGGCGGTGCGATGACCCACACCGGCACCACCACCGGCCTGTCGGCCTTTTGTTTGAGCGACGGGGGCGGCGATTACGGCGTATGCTCACTGGCATTTGATGAAAAAGACCCCTTTGACGTTGCCGCACGTGCCACAAAGACCGCGTTAAGCCATGCAAACCGCGCCGGTGAAAAGCCCGAGATGATATGGCTCGCGGTCACGCCGGGCTGCGAGGAAAGGGTGCTGCTTGGCATTGAATCCATCGTTGGAGAGGATACCCCGATCGTTGGCGGATCGGCGGCAGATAACGATATCTCGGGCCAGTGGTCAGTCTTGAGCCCCGACGGACGGCACACAAGCGGCATAGCGGTTGCGGTTTTGTTTCCCACCGGCACCGTCTCGATAGCGTATCAAAGCGGATATGTACCCACGCAGATCACCGGCACAGCGACACAGGTTACCGACAGAATTATTCGTGAGATCGACCACCGCCCCGCCGCCACGGTCTATTCAGACTGGACAAAAGGGGCCGTGCCCGGCACGGTCGAACCGGGACACAGCACGCGCCCGATCCTGTCGCAAAGCACATTCTTTCCTCTTGGCCGCCCGATGGCCTCTGACGGAAACGACAGCGAGTATCTGCTTGCCCACCCCGCAACGCTGGATGACGCAGGCGGCGTGCATATGTTTGCCAACATCGAAGAGGGTGAGCCCCTTACCCTGATGAACGGCTCCACCGAGGAGCTGGCCACCCGGGCAGGGCGCGTCGCGTCGCTTGCCAAGGCAACATCGGGTACGTCCAACACACAGATCGCAGGCGCGCTTGTCATTTATTGCGGCGGGTGCCGGTTGGCGCTTGGAGATGAGGTTGAAACCGTTGCGCGCACATTACGCGAAGAAATGGGGACAAATCCTTTTTTGGGAATCTTTACCTTTGGTGAACAAGGGCCAATGGTTGGCTATGGTAACCGGCACGGAAACCTGATGATCTCTGCCATTATCTTCGGACATTAGAAAATGAGGGGTTCAACCAAAATTATGCCCCATCAAGAGCGCCTAAGAGAGGCTGTTGCAGAGAAGCGGGTTCTGCGGGAACGCGAGGAACAGCGACTTTCTCAAGCACGAAACATCTTTGAATGCATCGAGAAATTCACCACCGCAAAATCCCCCGAGGCGGGGCTGAATGCGCTGATTGCCACCATGAAGTCGCTGTTTCATGCCGATGCCATACTGGCGCTTCAAATTAACCCGCATCAAATCAGCCAACCCGATGATCCCGCCCTGCCCTCTGGTCAGGTGCGCGCCAACGTCGTGGTCGAGGATGCATCCGTAGATATCGGAACGTCGCGGGTGGTGCAAAAAACCCTGTTCTCGAAGCCGCGCAACCTTACGGATACCTCTGCTCTGGAGCAATGGGATCGTGACACCGGCCTTGGAGCATATAGCAGCGCCTTGATTGTGCCGTTTACGGGCGCAAACGGAAGTTGCTATATTGTGTGCTGCCTGCGGGTCAAAAAACACGGATTCAAAAAAATCCACCTGCCGCTTCTGGAACGCCTGGTGGGGCTGGTCGTACAGGCCATTCAAGGGCGGGCGATGTCAGTCCAGAACGGGCTTTTGGCGGCCATAATCCAAGGATCTTCGATCGGAGTCTCCATCGTGGACGTCACCGTCCCCGAAATGCCGCTCATTTATGTCAACGCTGCTTTCGAGGCTCTGACGGGATATTCGGCCTCTGAAGTTCTGGGCCGCAATTGCCGGTTTCTAACTGCCGAGCCGTTCGATTCACCCGAACGCACGCGGCTGCGCAAGACAGTCGCCAGCAAAGGCGTGGGGCGATTCTTGTTGCGCAATGTGCGCAAGAACGGAGAACCGTTCTGGAATGATATCACGCTGTTTCCTGTTACCGATGAAAACGGCGTCACCCGCAATCTAGTTGCCACCCAGAACGATGCCACGATACGCATTCAGGCTCAGGCCGAGCGGGACCAGACACGCCAGCGGATGGAGCAGGCCATGATCAGCACCGCCGATGCGTTCCTGATGCTGGGCGAGCGTGACGAGGTGCTGTATGCCAATGACGCCACACGGGTGTTTTTTCCCTCTGCCGGGGTCAACTGGCGCAAGAGCAGTATGTTTCGGCAGAACTGGGCAGCCTATCTTGAACCGTTCACCGGATTCGGCCCGCCGCTGACGGCGACCTTGACCAAACCCGATCTTCACGGTCTGGCAGAAATTCCTTTAGGGCGCGAGCTCAACTTGCCTGACGGGCGCGCGATGCTGATCCGCGCGCGCAAGATTTCTGATGGGACACTTGTTGTCTCGGCCACCAACGTCACCCCGTTGAAAACTGCCAACGCTCTTTTGAAACAACGCCTTGCCGCGATCGAAACCGCGTTTGACGGCATTGCTATCGCCGATCCCGAAGGGCGGTTGCTGTACCTTAATCCAGCGGCGGCGCAGATGCTTGATCTTGACAAACATCAAAGCGGGCTGGGGCGTAAATGGGCTATGCGATACTCCGATCCCGCGCTTCCAAAAGACCGCGACAGTTACACAGTGACCCTTGCGCGCACCCGGACGAACGGAACAGAGGCCGTGCACGAAATCACCCTGACACCTTTGGAGACAACAGGGTCGGTGATCATTTTTCGCGACATCACCGCGCGTGTCGAGACAGAGCGGCGCGAGATAGAGTTGCGGCAGGCTTTGTCGCAATCCAAAGGCCGCGAGGCTCTTTCGCAGCTGGCCGCCGGAGTTGCCCATGATTTCAACAACCTTTTGTCCGCAATTAACGGATCGGCCACGTTGATCTCGCTTGAGGCGTCCGCCACAAAAGAAGTGCGCGAGCATGCCGACAGAATTAACAGGGCTGGCAACCGCGCGGCAAAACTGGTCAATCGTCTGCTGGACCTTGGCGGCACAAATAAGACCGACACCGCCTTTGATTTGCGCGCCGCGCTGGTTGATCTGCCTGCTCTTGTGGGGACCAGCCTGCCGGAGGGGGTGCAATTGACGCTCGATCTTGGGGAAACGGAAATGCTGATGTCGGGGGATCCGGGCGAAATGAGTCAGGTCGCTGTCAACTTGATTCTGAATGCCCGCGACGCGATCGCTCCTGCCCACGGTTCGATTACCCTGCGTGTCACGCCCTATACGACCGACGTGTCCGAGACGCTTCAGGTCGGCGTGCTTGAGGCCGGTCGCTCCTTTGCCAGGCTCGACATTGCCGACACCGGAACCGGACTTGATCCGGACGTTCTAGAACAGATCTTCGAGCCCTATTTCACCACAAAAGGCGACCAAGGCACCGGCATCGGGCTGGCCATGGTCGCGATGCAGACAACCGCACTGGATGGCGGGGTCTGCGTACGCTCTGTCAAAGGCGAAGGTACCGTCGTTTCGGTGTTCTGGCCCTTTGCCAGTAAGGATACACCCGTCGCACATTCCGACCACCAACTGCTGGATGTCGATAGCCTGAAAGGGCAGACCATCTTGCTGGTGGATGACGAAATACAAGTGGCAGAGGTTTTGCAAAGCTTCCTTGAAAGGCTGGGGGCCGAGGTTGCCCTGTGCACAGATCCGCGTGACGCGGCCGAAGCCATTCAAGAGGACCCCGCCGCATGGTCCGCGCTGATCACGGATTACGATATGCCGCACATGTCGGGTGGTGCTTTGGTCGAGCGTGCGCGCCGCTATGCCCCCGATTTGTCCATTTTCGTCGTCACCGCACTTGCGCGGCGGCTCAACGATCCGCGTATTTTGAGCGCTGGAGTCAAAGGAGTGTTTGCAAAACCGGTCGATCTTGGGCAATTGTGTATGGCGTTGGCACAAAGCGTTGCCACAACGACCACCTAAAAGGTTCTGCACCATGCGACTTCTTATTGCCGACGATCATGATCTTGTACGCGACACGCTCGCCGCGTTTCTCAAGGCAGAGGGTGATTTCGAAGTCACTGTGACCGAAGACCTGCACAAGGCTTGTGATCTGATCACAAACACCGAAGCCCCGTTCGATCTGGTTTTACTGGATTACGGCATGCCGGGCATGGACGGGCTGAACGGGCTTGGCCGCGCGCTTGAACTCAGCAAGGGCAAACCTGTGGCCTTGATGTCGGGCATAGCCCCTAAAGCGGTCGCCAAAGAAGCGATGGAGGCCGGTGCCGTCGGCTTTCTTCCAAAAACGATGGGGGCCAAATCGTTGGTGAACGCCATCCGCTTTATGGCCATGGGCGAGAAATTCGTGCCAGTGGATTTCCTGAGCCGCGAAGAGACCGAGGTTGAAAACCCGCTGGCCAAAACACTCACTGCCCGCGAACTGGACGTTCTGTCCGGGCTGTGTCGCGGACTTGCCAACAAGGAAATCGCCCGCGAACTGGACCTTCAGGAAGTGACGATCAAACTGCATGTCAAAACGCTGTGCCGCAAACTGGATGCCAAAAACCGCACCCATGCGGCGATGATCGCAAAGGAGGCCGGTGTTTTCTGACCGGCCGTCCTTTTTGCTTTTTTACCAACCGATACCGTTGTAAGCCGTTGCCTTCGGGCACTCCTTGAACAACCGCACCACGTCGATGACATTGACATCACGCTGCAACATGGCCTGTGCCAGTTCGCTGCGATAAATTGCTTCGTTGTGGGTGACGATGATCGTGTCACAAGTCTCGGTTACGTCGCGCACATCGGCGCGGATCATACCGGGCAGATCATCGGCAAGGGTGCGCAGACCGGCACTGGCGTGGCGCACATAAGCAAGCTGACCCGCAATCGGTGTTTCAGCGGTAATGGCGGTGTCATGGGCGACGACTTCGATACCCTGAGCCGTCAATGCGGCGATGACCTCAAGGATCGGGCTTTCGCGCAGATCATCGGTGCCCGGCTTGAACGCAAGCCCGAGAATGCCAACACGCTTTGCACCGGTTGCAAGCGCCATGCGTGTGGCCTCGGCGATCTGGACATCGTTGGAACGGCCAAGGTTCTCGATCAAGGGCAGGCTCACACCGGCGGCCTTGGCGATATGGGCCACGGCGCGGACCTCTTTGGGCAGACACGACCCGCCAAAGGCAAAGCCCGGCTTGAGGTAATACGGCGACAGGTTCAATTTTGTGTCCTGCACGAACACATCCATCACCGCGTGGCTGTCAACCCCTTGGGATTTGCACAAACGCCCGACTTCATTGGCAAAACAGACCTTAGTCGCGTGCCAGACATTATCGACGTACTTGACCATCTCGGCAGTTTCGATCGAGGTGATCAACGGTGTGGCGTCAACGGCGGCGTAGATACCGCGCAGTATCTGTGCAGTCTGCTCGTCGGTCGCACCGATCACTGTTTTGGGCGGAGCGTAGAAATCCTCGACCGCGACCCCTTCGCGCAAGAACTCCGGGTTGAAGGCAACACCGAAATCAAGGCCAAGCGTCTTACCGGACAGCTCCTGAAGGATCGGCGTCATCACATTCATCGTTGTGCCTGGCGGGATAGAACACCGCATCACAAAGACGTGGAAACTTGTCTTGTCCGCAAGCCCTTCGGCCATCGATCGGGCTGCCGCCTCGATATAGCGGTAATCACAGCCGCCATCAGCCGCCGTTGGTGTGCCGACCGAGACAAAGGTCACATCGGTGTCGCGCACCGCTTGCGCCAAATCATCGGTGGCCGAAACAAGCCCTGCCTCGACGCCTTCGCCCAACAACTTGCCAAGGTCTTTTTCGTGGATCGGCGAGCGACCTGACGCGATGTCAGAGACTTTTGACAGATCGATATCTACCCCTACAACCCTGTGACCCAAGCTGGACAGACACGCCGTCGAGACGGCTCCGACATATCCCAGACCGACGACCGAAATTGCAGGTTTTGGCTGGAGCAGCGGCAGGGTAAAGGCGGTGCTGGCGGCGGTATCGAACGGGGTGAGGTCCATCATCGGAGTAACCTTTCAGTAACATTGTTTAACTCTTGATGAACAAATAACGTATTGTTTTATTTAATTCTTCTGGAAGAACGGATAGCCAGTCACGCAATTGGAACCTTGGGCTATCCAAAAGTATAGCGCCCGCTGTTCAGACGTATTTCACCGCGGAAGGTCGCTCAGTTCGCCTTTCGAACACCACACCCCCGACAACGAAAAAGGCCCGCGACAGCCCCTGAAAACAGGGCATGTCGCGGGCCGAAAAGCCGCAAGATTATTGCACCGAATCCGTGCTAGGCGATCTTTGCCGCAGCAGGTTCCACCCGCGCATAAACGTCCTCGTAGCGGACGATATCGTCCTCGCCCAGGTACGCGCCCGACTGTACTTCGATCAGGTGCAGCGGCACCTTGCCCCGGTTTTCAAGCCGGTGCACGGCACCAAGCGGAATATAGACAGACTGGTTCTCGGAGATCATCGTGACATCGGCATCAACTGTAACCTGTGCCGTGCCCTCGACCACGACCCAATGTTCGGCGCGGTGCACGTGGCTTTGCAAACTCAGCGCCGCACCGGGCGTCACCATGATCCGCTTGACCTGAAACCGATTGCCCAGCGACAGCGTCTCGTAATATCCCCATGGCCGGTGACAGCGCGCAAAGGTTTCGGCCTGTGCCGCCTTTTGAATCTTTAGCTTGGCGACCACCTCTTTGACACGCTGTGCGTCGTCCATATTGGCCACCAAAACAGCGTCGCCCATGGCGATGGCCGCAATATTTTTCAGCCCCAGACCCACAAGCCGGATGCCGTCAGATTCAGAGCGCAAAAGCGAATTGGTGCAATCCAGCTGCGTGCTGGAGCCCGTCAAAACGTTGCCTGCTTCATCAGACGTCCCCGCCTTCCAGACCGAATCCCACGACCCTAGATCGGACCAGCCACACGCCATCGGAACCACATGCAACGCGTCTGCGGCTTCCATGATGGCGTAATCTATCGAGATATCTTCGCACCGGGCGTAGGCCTCGGCACCAAGACGGAAGAAGCACAGATCGTCGTGGCCTGTTGCCAGCGCGGCACGGCACGGCATGACCAGACGAGGGGCGAGAATCTCGAATGTCTCGATGATGGTGCCCACACGGAACATGAA
>JBLIFE010000034.1:0-11366 GCA_047633515.1 Paracoccaceae bacterium
GAATTAGGCCCTGACGGTGGCACGACCTTGACGCCCTGCAACTCTGTTGAAGAACAAGATAGAGCGTCAAGCGAATATCGCAAAGGGGGATAGCACCAGATCAACATGCTGTGACCGAAAATATGCCTTTTTTCACCACCGCGTGAGGCACGCACATGCCCGAGCCTCTCTTGGGTCAAACCCTCGAAGCGTTCCAGACCCCATTGAGCCGCCTTTGCAGATCGGATAATCAAAAAGAAACGAGGCAGAGCCGCCGGATGACAGCGCTAGATCAATATACCCGTCTTGAGTGCCCAGGGATATGGCGTGCCGCCCCTGACGCGCAGCGCATCAACGTTGTCGCCGCCTTTGGGGTATCGTCGCTTGTGATCACCGACAATAACGGACGTGCCATGAGCCACTGGTCTTTGGCGGCCGTCGTCAGGATCAATCCCGGCATACGTCCGGCGCTGTTTTGTCCCTCGCCCGAAGCAGGCGAAGAACTTGAACTGGCCGATGACACCATGATCGACGCCATCGAGAAAGTCCGCAGGGCTGTGGTGCGATCCCGCCCTCAAGGCGGCCGGCTGCGTAGATTACTGAGCGCCGGTGCCGCAGCGGCCATCATCGCCGCTCTTGTGGTTTGGTTGCCAAATGCCATTACCCGCCACACCCTGCGCGTGGTTCCCGCCTCGACCCATACGACCATTGGCACAGCCCTGTTTCAGGCAATCGGTCGCGTTTCAGGGGCGCCTTGCCGCTCGGCGCGGGGGGATATTGCGCTTGCGCGTCTCTACACCCGCCTTCTGGCCCCGACCGATGGCGGTCTTCTGATCATGCCAGCCGGTATCGACGGGGCGGTGGCACTTCCCGGCGGGCTGATCTTGTTGTCGCGCACTCTTGTCGAGGATCACGACACAGCCGATGTGGTGGCGGGGTTTATCCTGACCGAACATATCCGCCGGACCCGCACCGATCCACTCAAGAAATTCCTGAACGCCGCAGGGCTGCGTACCACACTGCACCTTTTGACCACAGGTGAGGTAAGCCCTGTCGCTCTCAATACCTATGCCGAAGCTCTGGTCGTCGAACAGCCAGCACCTGTGCCAGTGGAAAACGCATTGTCCAGTTTCCGCGACGCCGAGATTTCAAGCACTCCCTACGCCTACGCCCTGGACATTACCGGTGAAACCACACTCGAACTTATCGAGGCCGATCCGATGCGTGCGGGCAGGACCACGTCGATACTCCCCGACAGCGATTGGGTCGCGTTACAGCAAATCTGCGAAGGATAAACGAACGTAGCCTTCGGGCGCCGAACGATTGTCAAAGGGCGGCAGCCGGGGCATGCCCCGGCTGCCGGGCCCAACGGGCAAATGGTATCGAAAGATACCGGTGCGCCGGGCGGGAGCCTGCGCCTCCACAAGACGCCACACTCACGATCAAAACCGGCACATCACAGCCTGTGCAATGCCGTTCTAGATGTCCTCGACCATCACCACACCACCCAGACTTTTCAAGGCACTCTTGATTTGCGGGTTAACCGGAAAATCTTCACCCAGCTCCAGCGTCACCTCGTTAAAGTCGGGCGGCATCAGCCGGATGTCAAAACTGGCACGTCCCCGCACCCCGTCCTGCGCCGAGACCCGGTCCAGCAAAGACCGCACCAGGTCGATCGTCGGGGCTGCATCAATATAGACCCGAACCCCCAACACCTCTCCGACCGATGCGACTTCGTCGATCGGCTGCACCGCGCGGGCCAAAAGTTTTAGCTGGTCACTTTCCATCGTAGCCTCGGCCGTGATCACGACATTGCTGCCCGTTTCCAGAAAACCGCGGGCCAGTTCCAGCACATCAGAGAAAATCGTAACCTCGTAAAGTCCTGTCGGATCAGATAGTTGCGCAAAGGCAAACCGGTTTCCACGGGCTGATTTACGCTCTTGGCATCCCGACACCGAGCCGGCCAACTTGACCAGTGACGGAGTGCGTTCGACTTTTGCTGCGACTTCGGCGAGGGTCAGCACCCCCTTACGCTTGAGCGGCCCCATATAATCATCCAACGGGTGACCGGACAAGTAGAAGCCGATAGCCTTGTGCTCCTCGGCGAGCTGTTCGTTCGGCATCCAGTTGTCGACCTGAGGCAGGCGCGGTTCGGGCAAATCATCTCCGGCCTCGCCAAACAGCGACACCTGCGCCGAGCCACGCTGTTCGTGGATCGCGGCAGAATAGCCGACCAACGCATCAAGGCTTCTCAACACACGGCGCCGGTTCGGGTCCAGCATATCAAACGCCCCCGAACGGGCCAGCATTTCCAACGGCCTCTTTCCCACGCGTTTGAGATCAACACGGCGCGCCAGATCATAGAGCGTCGCAAACGTGCCGCCCTCCAGACGGGCATTAACAATAAGCCCCATCGCATCGCCACCCACATTTTTGAGCGCGCCCAGCGCATAGACCAGTTTACTTCCATCGACAGAAAAGGTCGCCAACGACCGGTTCACGCAAGGCGGCACAACCTCGATCTTCAGCCCGCGACGGACCTCTTCGGCATAGACCGCCAACTTGTCGGTCAGGTGCATATCGCAATTCATCACCGCCGCCATAAACTCGACCGGATGGTTCGCCTTCAGCCACGCAGTCTGGTAACTGACCACGGCATAAGCAGCGGCGTGCGATTTGTTGAAGCCGTAATTTGCAAACTTGTCCAACAGGTCCCAGACCTCTTTGGCTTTTGGTTCGTCGACCCCGTTTTCGCCCGCCCCTTTCAGGAATTTCGGCTTTTCAGCATCCATCGCGGCCTGAATTTTTTTGCCCATAGCACGGCGCAACAAATCCGCCCCGCCCAGCGAATAACCCGCCATTTCCTGCGCAATCTGCATCACCTGTTCCTGATAAACGATAATACCTTGCGTTTCGTTCAGGATATGGTCGATCGTCGGATGCAGGTTTTCGCGTTCTTTCAGGCCGTTCTTGACCTCGCAATAGGTCGGGATATTCTCCATCGGGCCGGGACGATACAGCGCCACAAGCGCCACGATATCCTCGATACAGGTGGGTTTCATCCGTCGCAGGGCATCCATCATCCCCGAGCTTTCCACCTGAAACACCGCTACAGTCTTGGCCGAGGCATAAAGCGCGTAGCTCGCGTCATCATCCAGCGGAATGGCGTTGATGTCCTCTTCGGTACCGTCCGCTGGTGCATAAAGCCGGCTTCCGTCGGGGCCAACATGCAGCGACCGGCCACTTTTGTGGATCAACTCGACCGCATTCTGGATCACAGTCAGCGTTTTCAAGCCCAGAAAGTCGAACTTAACCAACCCCGCCTGCTCGACCCATTTCATGTTGAACTGGGTGGCGGGCATGTCAGAGCGCGGATCCTGATAAAGCGGCACCAGCTCGTCAAGTGGCCTATCGCCGATCACCACCCCCGCCGCGTGGGTTGATGCATTGCGCAACAAGCCTTCGACCTGCATGCCGTATTTCAACAGCCGGTCGACCACTTCCTCGTTTCGGGCCTCGTCGCGCAGGCGCTCTTCGGTGGCCAGTGCTTTTTCGATGCTGACCGGCTTGACCCCCTCGACCGGGATCATTTTCGACAGCCGGTCCACCTGCCCGTATGGCAATTGAAGCACCCGCCCGATATCGCGCACCGCAGCCTTTGACAAAAGCGCCCCAAAAGTAATGATCTGGCCCACTTTGTCACGGCCATATTTCTGCTGCACATAGCGGATGACCTCTTCGCGGCGATCCATGCAGAAGTCGATATCAAAGTCGGGCATCGACACCCGTTCAGGGTTCAAAAACCGCTCGAACAGCAGCGAGTACCGCAGCGGGTCAAGGTCGGTGATCGTCAAGGCATAGGCCACAAGGCTGCCCGCCCCCGACCCGCGCCCCGGACCCACGGGAATGCCCTGTTCCTTGGCCCATTTGATAAAGTCGGCCACGATCAAAAAGTATCCGGGAAATCCCATGCCCTCGATGATACCCAACTCGAATTCGAGCCGCGCGTCGTAGTCTTCGATGCTGGCGGCATGGGGGATGACCGCGAGCCGCGCCTTGAGCCCCTCTTGGGACTGACGCCGAAGCTCCACCACCTCGTCATCGGCAAACTTTGGCAGGATCGGATCGCGCCGGTAGGTCGCAAACGCACAGCGCCGCGCGATCTGGACCGTATTTTCAAGCGCCTCGGGCAGGTCGGCAAACAGGGTCGCCATTTCCGCCGGTGATTTCAGGTAATGCTGGGCGGTCAACCTGCGGCGCGGAGCCTGTTGATCCACATAGGACCCATCGGCGATGCACAACAACGCGTCATGGGCCTCGTACATCGAGGACTTGGGGAAATAGACGTCGTTTGTCGCAACCAAGGGGATATCCTTGGCATAGGCCATTTCCACATGGCCACGCTCGGTCGCGGTTTCGGATTCCGGCGCGCCGCCATCCTCGGGGTGGCGCTGCAATTCGATGTAAAGCCGGTCGCCAAAAATTTGTTTCAGCCGGTCAACCAGCGCCTCTGCCTTGGGGCGCTGTTGGTCGCGCAAAAGCCGCCCCACAGGTCCGTCCGGCCCACCGGTCAGACAAATCACATCCTCGCAATGGCGGGAAAGGTCGTCCATCGTCGCATGGGGCACACTCCCGTCGCCGCGCAGATAAAGGCACGAGTTGAGCTTCATCAGGTGCGCGTAACCACGCTCGCTTTGCGCCAACAGGACGACTGGCGCCGGTGGAACGCTACGCGCGCCGATCTCGGCAGGGACATATTCAAGGTCGATCTGGCACCCCATGATCGGCTGCACGCCGGCTTCGGCTGCACCGACCGCAAACTCGAGGGCCGCGAACATGTTGTTGGTGTCTGTCAAGGCGACGGCAGGCATTCCGGCACCGGCAATAAGCTCGGGCAGTTTCTTGAGCCGGATCGCACCTTCCAGAAGAGAGTATTCAGAGTGCAGTCGCAGATGAATGAATCGAGGTGTTTGGGTCATGGCACCAAGGTATGGCGCATCGCCCGCTGGCGAAAGCCGAAAACGAAGCCGTCCCATGACTTGCAAGATTTATAAAAGCCGGTTTATGCGCCACCGCACAAAGACAGTCGCCCGTTACGGCCTCGGTTCTTGCATAGCCAGCGTGCCCAATGCGCCTTGGCTCTTGCCAAATGCGGTTAAGCCCGCTCTTGTGGGAGGGTAACGAATACTTACGGCGCACCGGGTTCTACGCCGCATCGAACCTACCGGCGTCCTCGATCTTTTTCCCGGTACTGCGGCAGGCAAGCGTATTATGAAAATTTCGTTTCTGCTCAACGGCGAGGCGGTTACCATTGACGCCCCTCCGACCCTGACCCTGCTTGACTGGCTACGCGAAACGCAAGGGCTGACAGGAACAAAAGAGGGCTGCAACGAGGGCGATTGCGGGGCCTGTTCGGTCATGGTGACCGATCCTGACGGGGCGCGCGCCCTCAATGCCTGTATCTTGCTAATGCCACAACTCCACGCAAAAGCCGTGCGCACCGTCGAAGGCATCGCCGCCCCGGACGGCACATTGCATCCGGTGCAAGCTGCCATGATCACCCATCACGCAAGCCAGTGCGGCTTTTGTACTCCCGGGTTGATCGTGACCATGGCCACGGCACACCTGAACGGCCGCGAAGATTTCGCCGACCAGCTCGCCGGCAACTTGTGCCGCTGCACCGGTTACGCACCAATTCTGCGCGCCGCCAAAGCCGCACAACACCAAGCCGTACCCGACTGGATTCAGGACACCGCTCCCGCAACGGTGCCGGAGGGCGCAAGCCCCGACGCGGGCAAGGAGGCGGAGGTGGCCCTTCCCACCTCCTCCGACGCGCTCGCCGCGTGGTATCTGGCACATCCTGACGGCACCTTGATCGCAGGGGCAACCGATGTCGGCCTCTGGCTGACGAAAGACCTGCGCCAACTTGGCCCTGTTGCCTTCCTGCATGCCTGCGCGGACCTCAAGGGGATCACAACCAGCGGCCCTGACATCCGGATCGGCGCAGCCACCACAATGACCGATGTCGGTGCCGCGATGGCCGGTCTGCACCCCTCGTTTGCCGAAATGATCCGCCGCTATGGATCGGTACAGGTGCGCAACGCTGCAACATTGGGCGGCAACATCGCCAACGGCTCGCCCATCGGTGACAGCCCTCCGGCGCTGATAGCACTCGGTGCGCGCCTGCACCTGCGCTACGGCGACATCCGGCGCAGCCTCCCGCTCGAATACTTCTTTCTGGAATACGGCAAACAGGACCGCGCTGCCGGCGAGTTCGTCGAGGCAGTTTCCTTTCCAAAACAACCCGACCACCTGCGCGTGTATAAATTGTCAAAACGGTTCGATCAGGATATTTCAGCCGTCTGCGGCGCCTTCAACATTATCATAACCAAGGGTCAGATCACCGGCGCACGCATCGCCTTTGGCGGCATGGCCGGCACCCCGAAACGCGCGCACAACACCGAAAGCGCGCTGCTCGGAGCCGACTGGACGCCAGAAACAATTGCCACCGCCGCAGCAGCCTTGTGTACCGATTTCGCCCCCTTGTCCGATATGCGCGCCTCTGCTGCGTACCGCATGACGGCAGCACAGAACATGCTGCACCGTCTTTTTCACGACCTCGAAGGCACCACTGCCACATCCGTTCTGGAGGTCAGATCATGAGCATCGCAAAGCCCCTGCCCCACGATTCCGCAAGATTGCACGTCACCGGTGCAGCCCGCTACATCGACGATATCCCGACGCCCAAAGGCACCCTTCACCTCGCGTTTGGCCAAGCCCAGATCGCCCGAGGCCAGATCACGGATATGAACCTGTCCGCCGTGCGCGCCCTGCCCGGCGTCATCGCCGTTCTTACCGCGTCTGATCTGCCCTTTGCGAACGACGTCTCGCCTGCGGCCCATGACGAGCCACTGTTGTCCACCGGAGAGGTCTTCTACATCGGGCAGCCGGTTTTCATGGTCATTGCCAACAGCCACCTGACCGCCCGCAAAGCCGCGCGCCTTGGCGTGCTGCGCTATGCCAAGGCACCTGCCCTTTTGACAATCGATCAGGCAATGGCCGCCAACAGCCGTTTCGAAGACGGGCCAAGGATCTACGGTCAAGGCGACCCTGACGAAGCCATCGCAGGTGCACCACACGTCGTCGAGGGCCGTTTCGAGATCGGCGGTCAGGAACATTTCTACCTTGAAGGACAAGCCGCTCTGGCCCTACCCCAAGAGGACGGCGATATGCTGGTGCATTCGTCCACCCAGCATCCCACCGAAATCCAGCACAAGGTCGCAGAGGCCATTGGCCGGCCAATGCACGCCGTTCGGGTCGAAGTCAGACGCATGGGCGGCGGTTTTGGTGGCAAGGAAAGTCAGGGCAATGCGTTGGCTGTCGGCTGTGCCGTGGCCGCACGCCTGACCGGCAAGGCGTGTAAAATGCGCTATGACCGGGATGACGATTTTATAATCACCGGTAAGCGTCATGATTTCCGCATCGACTACAAGGTCGGGTTTGACGATGCGGGCCGCATTCAGGGGCTGGTGTTCGAACAATTCTGCCGGTGTGGATGGGCACAGGACCTGTCGTTGCCCGTGGCCGACCGCGCGATGCTGCATGCTGACAACGCCTATTTCCTGCCCGATATTCGCATCACCTCGCACCGGCTCAAGACAAATACCCAGTCTGCCACCGCCTTTCGCGGCTTTGGTGGGCCCCAAGGCATGATCGGCATCGAGCGTGTGCTTGATCATGTTGCCCACACGGTTGGCCGCGACCCTGTTGCCGTCCGGCAGGCCAATTACTACGCCAAGGCTGGCTCGACCAACCCGCCGCAAACAACCCCCTACGCCATGCCGGTCGAGGATTTCGTGCTCCACGAGATGACCACCCATCTGTTGGAAACGTCGGAGTATGCCGCGCGACGGGCCGCCATTTCGGAGTGGAACACCGCCAACCCGATCCTGAAAAAGGGGCTAGGCTTTAGCCCTGTCAAATTCGGGATCAGCTTTACCCTGACGCATCTCAATCAGGCCGGAGCCTTGGTCCACATCTATCAGGACGGCTCGATCCACCTGAACCACGGTGGTACAGAAATGGGTCAGGGCCTGTTCCAGAAAGTGGCGCAAGTCGCTGCCGCCCGCTTCGGGGTGGGCATCGACCGGATCAAGATTACCGCAACCGACACGGCAAAAGTGCCCAACACCTCGGCCACCGCGGCCTCTTCGGGGTCAGACCTGAACGGCATGGCGGTGAAGGCCGCGTGCGACACGCTGGTTAAGCGTCTGTCCGAATTCATCGCGCACAAACATCAGGCCGAGCCCTTCGATGTTCTGTTCGAACACGACCGCATCAAAATTGCCGATGCCGACTACAGCTTTGCCGAAGTGGTGCAGCAGGCTTACATGGCGCGTATCAGCCTGTCGGCGACGGGCTTTTACAAAACGCCCAAAATCACCTGGGACCGGATCAAGGGGCAAGGCCGCCCGTTCTATTATTTTGCCTACGGTGCGGCCCTCACCGAAGTGGTCATCGACACCCTGACCGGCGAGAACCGGATTTTGCGGGCCGATATCGTGCATGATGCCGGTGCCTCGCTCAACCCTGCGCTGGATATCGGGCAGATCGAGGGCGGATATGTTCAGGGCGCAGGCTGGCTGACCACCGAGGAATTGGTCTGGGACGACACGGGGCGGCTGCGCACGCACGCGCCCTCGACCTACAAAATTCCCGCGTGTTCCGATCAGCCGGATGTGTTCAACGTGGCGCTTTGGTCCAGCGAGAATGCGGAAAATACCATTTACCGCTCGAAAGCTGTGGGTGAGCCGCCGTTGATGCTGGGCATCTCGGTGTTGATGGCGTTGTCGGATGCGCTTGCTGCGTGCGGGCCGGTTTATCCCGAACTTGATGCGCCCGCCACGCCAGAGCGGGTTCTGGCGGCGGTCGCCCGCACGCGCGCCACATGAGCTTTCCGCTTGCCCAGTTGCAGACCCTGACGGCCCGGCACGGGCGCGTGGCCAGGGTTGTCGTGGCCGGATCGGACGGCTCTGTGCCGCGCGAGGCCGGTGCCGGAATGCTGGTCTGGGCAACCGGCCAATCCGGTACAATCGGCGGCGGCGCACTAGAATGGCAGGCCACACTCGACGCCCGCAACAGGTTGACAGACACTCAAAGCAGGTTCGAGCGTATCCCGCTTGGTCCGGCACTGGGGCAGTGCTGCGGCGGGGCCGTGCGCCTTTTGACCGAGGTTTTTGACACAGCTAACCTGCCTGACCTGCCTGACGTGCAAGACGGCGCACTGTTTGCACGCGCGGTGGGGGGCGGCGACATCGCACCGCCGCTTTCGGTCTCTCGGCTGTTGAGACAGCTCCGGTCCGGGCAAGACAGCCCGCTCCCCCGTTTGCTCGACGGATGGTTCATAGAGTGTTTGCAATCTCGTCGAACACCGCTGTGGATTTATGGCGCAGGCCACGTGGGGCGCGCAATTGTGCAGACTATTTCCCCCTTGCCCGAGTGGTCAATAACCTGGGTCGACACAGCCAAGTCGCGCTATCCAAATGATATATGTGCGGACGTGACACCGCTTTATGGCGAGAACCTGCCTGATCTGGTTCAATATGCACCGCAAAGTGCGCATCACCTGATCCTGACCTATTCCCACGAGATCGATCTGGCGCTGTGTCATGCTTTGCTGGGGCATGATTTCGGATTTGCAGGTGTGATCGGTTCAGCCACCAAGTGGGCAAGATTTCGAAAACGGCTTGGCGCACTCGGGCACACTTCCGAACAGATCACGCGGCTGACCTGCCCCATCGGCAGGCCGGAGTACGGCAAGCACCCGACAGCGATTGCCATCGGCGTTGCCGCCACACTGCTAGACCGCCAACAGCGGGCGGCTTTTGAAAGGAAAACCGGATCATGACAGACTTGCTCAAGGTTGCGGGACTGACCAAGGCCTACCCGGGTGTTGTCGCGAATGACGACGTGAGTTTCTCGATCGGCTACTCCGAAATCCACGCGCTTTTAGGAGAGAACGGAGCGGGCAAATCGACGTTGGTCAAAATGATCTACGGTCTGGTCAAACCCGATACCGGCACGATGACCCTGTCAGGGGCAGCCTATGCGCCTGGTGCGCCCAATGCCGCCCGTCTATCGGGAGTCGCAATGGTATTTCAGCATTTTTCGTTGTTCGACGCGCTGAACGTCGCCGAAAATGTTGCCTTGGGCATGGAAAACCCGCCTGCCATGGGCCAACTGGCCCAGCGCATCTCGCAAGTAAGCGAGGCTTATGGCCTGCCGCTTGATCCCGCCCGCACCGTCGGCGACCTGTCCGCCGGAGAGCGCCAGCGGGTCGAGATTATCCGCTGCCTGCTACAGGACCCGAAACTGCTGATCATGGACGAACCCACCAGCGTGCTGACCCCGCAAGAGGTCGAAATCCTGTTTCTGACCCTGCGCAAGTTAAAATCCGAAGGCACGTCGATCTTGTATATCTCGCACAAACTCGAGGAAATTCGCGCCCTGTGTGATGACGCGACGATCCTGCGGCGCGGCAAGGTCGTGGCGCGGACCGATCCGCGCAAAACATCCGCCCGTGAACTGGCAGAATTGATGGTCGGCACCGCGCTGCATCAACCCGAGCGTCGCCCACAGGAAGCCGATGCTCCGGTTGTGCTTGAAATTGCGGGCCTGTCACTGCCACCTGCTTCGGGTTTCGGAACTCCTCTCACAGATGTCTCGTTGCGCGTCCGCGCCGGAGAGATCATGGGCATCGGCGGTGTCGCAGGCAACGGGCAGGACGAATTGCTGAGCGCGTTGTCGGGGGAAACCAGAAGCCTGCCGCATTCGGTTCGGCTCAACGATATCGAAATGGGGCATCTGGGGCCGACAGAGCGGCGCAAAGCGGGGCTTTTGACAGCACCCGAAGAACGATTGGGGCACGCGGCGGCGCCTGACATGAGCCTGACCGAGAATGCTATGCTGACCGGCTGGGGGAGGCGCGGTCTGGCGACAAACGGGTTTTTAAATTGGGGCAAGGCGCGCGATTTCGCAAACGAGATCATCAAGGGTTTCGACGTGCGTACCCCGGGCCCCGGTGTGGCGGCGCGGGCACTCTCGGGGGGGAACCTTCAGAAATTCGTGGTCGGTCGCGAGATTTTGCAAGATCCGGTCGTTTTGGTGGTCAATCAGCCGACGTGGGGGGTCGATGCGTCGGCGGCCGCGCAAATCCGGCAGGCGTTGATGGATCTGGCAGGCAAAGGGGCTGCGATTGTGGTTATTTCTCAGGACCTTGATGAATTGATGGAGGTCGCAGACCGGTTTGCCGCACTGAACGGAGGCCGGTTAAGCCAACCCGAAGACATGGCCGGTTTGAGCATGGAGCGGATCGGCCTGATGCTGGG
>JBLIFE010000035.1:0-11283 GCA_047633515.1 Paracoccaceae bacterium
CGCCCCAGCCCTTCTCTCAGACCAATACGCCGGAAACCCGTACCTTCATGAAGCGACAGGCTTCCGGTGTTCTCGGGAAAGACCTGTGCGACGAGCGTCCAATAGCCGTGTCGTTCCGAAACATCGACCAGCCCCTTCACAAGCGCGCGCCCGACGCCTTTGTTGCCAAACCGTGACGAAACATAAATGCTGACCTCCCCCACACCGGAATAGACGTGGCGGGTGGACACGCGCGAGAGTGCCGCCCAACCTGCAACCTCTCCCGAGACCTCGGCGACCAGCTTCAGGCCGTCTTCATAACTGTCATCCCATGTCTGCCATGTATGCACGTGTTCACGGAAACTCGCGTGCCCTGTTGCCAGACCCTCGGCATCGATGTGCGCAATGGCTGCGCCGTCACGGGCACAGGCCTCTCTGATTGTGAGTGGGGTGGGTTCGGTCTGCATCACGCGGTTCTCGAAAGCGGCAGGTTTACGGTGCCCCACCAGAAAGCCGATAGCAGGGGGTGGGGGCGAATTCTCAGGGCTTCTTTTTGACAAATTCCGTTAAAATCACGATACGTTGCCCTTCGACGCGCCCTTCGATATGGGCCGCATTGTCGGCAACCAGTGAAATACTCCGTACAGCCGTGCCTCGTTTGGCCGTAAAACCGGCACCTTTCACTGTCAGGTCCTTGATCAACACAACCGTGTCACCACGGGTTAAAACGACACCGTTCGCGTCGCGGTGCGTTAGTGTCACCACCACGTTATCCGCCCAAATGCGGGTTTCGGGATCAAGATAGAGTTGGTCAAGCAAATCGCGCGCCCAGTCATGTTCGGAGAGACGCCGCAGCATCCGCACGGCCATCACCTGAACCTCCGGCTGTTCGGACCACATCGCAGTGGCAAGCCCACGCCAATGCACAGGATCCGGCGCACCGGCAATCTGTTCCCTGCAAAGATCGCAAACGTCGGCTGACGCTCCTGTCGGGCCGCCCTCGACCGCTAACGCGGCCACCCGGCCTTCATGTGTACACAACGGACAAATCATAAAACAGAAGACCGGATTTCAACGAAAACCATGCCCGGGACCCTGTGGTTTAGCCCCTTATCCATCCATTTTAAGCGCGTTGATAAAGGCCTCCTGAGGGATTTCGACCTTTCCGAACTGGCGCATCTTCTTTTTGCCGGCCTTTTGCTTTTCAAGCAGCTTCTTCTTTCGCGTCGCATCGCCGCCATAACATTTGGCCGTCACGTCCTTGCGCATCGCAGACAAGGTTTCGCGCGCAATTACACGCCCGCCGATAGCAGCCTGAATCGGGATTTTGAACATGTGGCGCGGGATCAGTTCCTTGAGTTTTTCGACCATCGCACGACCTCGCCCATCGGCACGGTCGCGGTGCACCATCATCGACAACGCATCCACAGGCTCGTCGTTGACCAGAATCTGCATCTTTACGAGAAAGTCCTGACGGTAGCCGATCATCTGGTAGTCAAAGCTGGCGTAGCCCTTGGTCACCGATTTCAGCCGGTCATAAAAGTCGAACACAACTTCGTTGAGCGGCAAGTCATAAACAACCATCGCCCGCGCGCCCGCATAGGTCAGGTCGCTCTGGATTCCGCGTCGGTCCTGACAAAGTTTCAGAACATCCCCGAGGTATTCATCCGGCACAAGGATCGTCGCCTTGATGCGTGGCTCCTCAATATGCTCCACAAAGGTCAGGTCGGGCATGTCGGCGGGGTTATGCAATTCCTGCATCGTCCCGTCTTTCATGTGGACGTTATAGATGACCGACGGCGCGGTCGTGATCAGGTCGATCTGGTACTCGCGCTCGATTCGGTCGCGGATCACCTCGAGGTGCAACAACCCTAGAAAACCACAGCGAAAGCCGAACCCCAGCGCCGCCGAGGTCTCCATCTCGTAACTGAACGACGCGTCATTCAGCGCAAGCTTTTCGATCGCGTCGCGCATATCCTCGAATTCGGCATTGTCCACCGGAAACAATCCACAAAACACAACCGGTTGCGCAGGCTTGAAACCCGGCAATGCCTTGGTGCAGGGCCGCTTGTCATGAGTTATCGTGTCCCCCACTCGCGTGTCGCGCACCTGTTTGATCGAGGCCGTCAGAACACCAATTTCGCCCGGACCAAGCTCATCAATGTTCACCATTTGCGGGGTCAGCACCGCCAACCGGTCAATCGTATGGATCGCCCCGGTCTGCATCATCCGGATACGGTCGCCCTTGCGGATAACACCGTCCATAACGCGGATCATAACGACCACCCCGAGATAGCTGTCGTACCAGCTGTCCACCAGCATAGCTTTGAGCGGCGCATCACAGTCACCCGTGGGCGCGGGCAGGCGTGTCACAATCGCCTCAAGCACATCTGAGATACCGATACCGGTCTTTGCACTGATCCGGATTGCGTCAGAGGCATCAATACCGATCACATCCTCGATCTGGGCGGCGACACGGTCACAATCCGCCGCAGGCAGATCGACTTTGTTGAGCACAGGGACGATCTCGTGATCGGCATCCAGCGCCTGATACACGTTGGCCAGTGTTTGCGCCTCGACGCCCTGAGAGGCATCCACAACCAGAAGCGAGCCTTCGACAGCGCGCATCGAGCGGCTGACCTCATAGGCAAAATCAACGTGACCGGGGGTGTCGATCAGGTTGAGGATGTACGTCTCGCCATCTTTTGCCGGATAGATGATGCGCACCGAGTTGGCCTTGATCGTGATGCCCCGCTCCCGCTCGATATCCATGCTGTCGAGCATCTGCTCTTTCATGTCACGCGCGGCAACGGTTCCGGTCAACTGAATGAGTCGGTCCGCCAGAGTGGATTTACCGTGGTCGATGTGCGCCACGATCGAGAAGTTCCGGATGTGCGAAAGCTTTGTCATAAGAGGGATATGTAAGGGATTCGGGGGACGGTCAATGGGGTGCGCGCTTATGAATGCCGCGTCATCCGTGATAAAGCGCCGCGCCTGTCAGTTTACACCCCCGCAAGACGTCGATTGGCGTAACTCCGCCACATTCGGGCACGGGCAACACCGGCTGCCATTTAACAGACTTGATGGAATCGCACCTGCATGGCAGCATTACCTCGATAGGTAAATTTTTAACAAAATGAGGTCAAAAATGACCCGAACAATCCGTGCAGTATAAGAGGCTTACATGAAACATCTCACTTTCGGGCTTTTGCTGGCCGCTCTCGGCATGGCTTTTATCCCGACGCAGGCCCTCGCCGACGACATCCGCCGCGCCTGCCTGCAATCCGACCGGCGCGCATCAAGCATTGCGCTTTGCGGTTGCATTCAATCGGTGGCCAGCCGCATCCTGACCAAAGGTGACCAAAAGCGCGGCGCAAAGTTTTTTCGCGACCCGCAAAGCGCACAGGACATCCGCCAATCCGATCGTTCCAGCAACGAACGTTTCTGGCTGCGCTGGAAAAGCTTTGGCGAAACCGCACAAGCGATTTGCAGCTAGGATCACGCCAGCAGGTTCAGGCCGCTTAAAACAGGTTTCCTTGCTCCGGTTTGGGGCGTTTTGCCGGTGCCTTGCGCGGTGCCGGTGACTTGCGCGGTTTGGCGGGCCTCTCGGACGTGGCAACCGGCTCTGTGCCGCCGCCGCACGGGGCCACCTTTAAGCGCCCGTCCGCAAATTCGATCTCGAGCATGACAGCAGCATTTGCAGCCTTGAGCGTCGTCACAACCCCTTTTTTGGCACGCACGACGGCATAGCCGCGCTCGAGTGTCGCCGCATAGCCCAAAGTCCGGCGCAGCCGTTCGAGAGCCGATAAGTGATCGCGCCGTTGTCGCTGACCGGTTTGGGCAGCCTCTGAAAACCGTTTGGTCAATCGGGTCAGATCGGTACGCTTGCGCGCGGCCTCTTGCTGAACCAAACCGATCCGCAAGCGTGACGCGGTGGCATCAAGCTGTCGCAAACGGTCTGAAATCTGGCGCGTCATCGCCGGATCAAGCCGCCGGACCGTGCCTGACACTCCTTCGCGCGCACCGCGCACAACCGCGTGCAACAACGCCGGGCGCAAGGCCGAAGCCGGACCGCTCAGCCGTAGTTTTCGGGTTTGCACGCCCGTTTGAAGCGCTCGTGGCAACCGCTCGCCCCACAGGTCTAACCGTTGCGCCGATTGCGCCACAAGGGTTTCGGGGCGCGGCAACGCACGCACAAGATCGCGCAACCGTTGCCGGCGCAACACAACCGCATTCACCGAAGCCCGCGACAGCCGCGCGCCCTGCCCGTCAACCCACGCCAGAAGGTCAAGCCGCACCGGCACCGCCAGTTCCGCCGCCGCCGTCGGCGTCGGCGCCCGCTTGTCCGAGACAAAGTCGATCAGCGTCGTATCGGTTTCATGCCCCACCGCCGAGATCAACGGAATGGCGCTTGCTGCTGCTGCCCGTGCGACGATTTCTTCGTTGAAGCCCCAAAGATCCTCTATCGAGCCGCCACCACGCGCCACAATCAACAGATCAGGCCGCGGCAAAGCCCCGCCCGGCGTCATCTCGTTGAACCCTTTGATCGCTGCGGCCACATCTGCCGCACAGCGTGGCCCCTGCACCGTGACGGGCCAGATCAGCACCTTGCGCGGGAATCTGTCCCGCAACCGGTGCAAAATATCGCGAATTACTGCCCCCGTGGGCGATGTCACCACCCCGATAACTTCGGGCAGATACGGCAAGGCCTGCTTGCGCTGCGCTGAAAACAACCCCTCCGCCTGGAGTGCCGCCTTGCGCTTCTCAAGCATCGCCATCAGGGCGCCAACACCCGCCGGAGCGATATCCTCGATCACCATCTGGTACTTGGATTGCCCGCCAAAGGTCGTCAGCTTGCCGGTGGCGATCACCTCCATGCCCTCTTCGGGGCGGGTGGCAAGCCGCGCAGCGACACCTTTCCAGATGACCCCGGACAGAACCGACCGGTCGTCCTTTAGATCAAGATATACATGCCCCGAGCGCACCACGCTGACCCGGCCCAGCTCTCCTCGCACGCGAACATGGCCAAACTCGCCCTCGATCGTGCGTTTTAGCGCCCCCGAAATCTCGCTTACCGAGAATTCAGGCGCATTCCCGCCCTGGTCTTTTCCCGAATCATCCTCGAAATCGTCGTCCAACAGGTCCATCGTCTTGCCTTGTACTGGGTGTTGTCAGACCTTAGAACGCCGACAGGCAAAGACCAAGCGGAGCGTGCACATGAATATTCTGATCCTTGGCGGTGGTGGCCGTGAACATGCTCTGGCATGGGCGATCAAGCAAAACCCGAAATGCGACCGGATGATCGTCGCACCGGGCAATGCCGGGATTGCGGCGCTTGCTGAATGTGCAGATCTGGATATTTGCGACGGCGGCGCGGTTGTGACCTTTGCCGAGGAAAACGCCGTCGATTTTGTAGTGATCGGCCCCGAGGCCCCGTTGGCGGCCGGTGTGGCCGACAGGTTGGCCGAGGCGGGCATTCTCGCGTTCGGCCCCTCGGCAGCGGCAGCCAAGCTTGAGGCATCCAAGCGGTTCACAAAAGAGATATGTGATGCCTGCGGTGCTCCCACCGCAGCCTGGGCCCGCTTTACGGAAAGTGCGCCCGCCAAGGATTATATCCGCCAACACGGGGCGCCGATCGTGGTCAAGGCAGACGGGCTGGCGGCAGGAAAAGGCGTGATCGTTGCGATGACCGAGGCTGAAGCCCTTGCCGGCATCGACGAGATGTTCTCCGGGGCGTTCGGGGCCGCCGGCGCCGAGGTCGTGATCGAAGAATTCATGGACGGCGAAGAAGCCAGCTTTTTCGTGCTGTGCGACGGCAAGGACGTACTGGCCATTGGCACCGCACAAGACCACAAACGCGTGGGTGACGGCGACACCGGCCCCAATACCGGTGGCATGGGGGCCTATTCCCCCGCGCCCGTCCTGACCGACGCCATAGCCCAAGCCGCGCTGGAGCAAATCATCCGCCCGACGATGGCCGAAATGGTAAAACGAGGCACGCCTTACCGCGGGGTGCTTTATGCTGGTCTGATGATCAAGGACGGCGCGCCCCGACTGGTCGAGTATAACGTCCGCTTCGGTGACCCTGAATGTCAGGTGCTGATGATGCGATTAGGCGGGCAGGTGCTTGACCTCGTTCAGGCCTGTGCCGAGGAGCGTCTGGCAGGGATACAGGTCCATTGGGCCGACGACCATGCGTTGAGCGTGGTTCTTGCAACCAAGGGCTACCCCGGCGCCTACCCCAAAGGCAGCGTTATCAAGGGGCTGGACAAGCTGCCCGAAAGCAGCAACCAGATGACCTTTCACGCCGGAACCAGCGATGAAAACGGCCAGACCCTTGCCACGGGCGGACGGGTCCTGAATGCTACGGCGCGCGCCTCGACCTTGGAACAAGCCCGGGCCGACGCCTATGCCCTGACCCACGCTGTCGACTGGCCCGAGGGTTTCTTCAGATCGGATATCGGCTGGCGCGCCCTTTAGCGGCTTGCCAGCACGTTCGCACGATGCGCCACCGCCCAAAGGTCACTGACGCAGGGCAATCCTCCTCAGGCAGATGTCGGGCATCAAGGTTCGCCTGGCGGTGCGCGCTGGTATTGCGACAGGGCCTTGGCAAGATTGAACCAGTCGGTTGCCAGATCGCGCCCGGCGTCGCCCGCAGGGTGGCAGGCACTGCCGTCTTTATTTCCGTAAGGGTATCGCCCCGGCGTCAACTGATCGCTTGCCTCTTTTCTTGACAAAGTCGACTTAAGCATCGCGAACTGCTGTTCCGAAAGATGCTTTCTGAGTCCATCCGCATCTTTATCATACAGGTTTTCGAATTGCACGTTGTGGCCACGATAGGCGTGTTCGTAGCTCTCGTATTCCGCTCCATCCTCGCGTGTGGCGGGTAGATACCACGCCGCTGCACGAAAGGATTTCAGGAATAATTCCATTGCGATGAAACCGAGAGAGTGAACGACAAATCAATCCGGAAATTCCAGCCGACCGGTTTTCAGAGCCTCTCGGGCGTAATTGACTTCTGCTGCACCAAGATAGGCAAATGCAGCCCCCCAAACAGGACTTGGATACCCCCCCTTACCCCAGCCCATTTCACTTTTTAAAGATGCACAATTCACTCCCCGAAATTCCGCCAAACCCTTCAATCGCTATATCTAGGACCCAAACGTTGCGCCCCAAGCGACAGCAGACCCACACCTGCGGGCAGCCTGACAGCGGCTCCGCAGGCGGCTTCAAGGTTCAGGCCCTCAAGCCTTGGCAAAAACTGCAGCGGCTGCTTCGAGGCCCCCCGGACCGTGCGGAATATCAAGCGCCTTGAGACCCGATGCAATCGCACCAAGTGCGCCCATAACCATCTGCGCGTTGACATGGCCCATGTGACCCAGCCGGAAAAAGCCGTCCGAACGGGGGTCCTCTTCGGTTGCCATACCCAGACCGATCCCGAGGGTCAGACCTGCGTGCGCCGTGACCCATTCGCGCAACGCCGTCCCGTGCGGCGCGCCGATCGACAGACTGGTCACCGCGTGACTGCGCAAGGCCGGATCGGCAACATTCAATTGCAACGGACCTTTTGTGCCGGCGTCTGCGTCCAGAATACCCCAGGCCTCAAAAGCCGCCCAGATGCCTTGAGCCAAAAGCGCATGGCGCGCCCAGACGTTCTCAAGCCCCTCCTCAAGCAACATGTCAAGCGCCACGCGCAAGCCGTAAAGGTGATGCGTTGGCGCCGTGCCACAGAAATACTGATAGAACATCTCTGGGTCCGTGCGCGGACGCCAATCCCAGTAACGTGTCTTGAGATCAGCCGTATCGCGGGCGCGGTCGGCCTTGTCGTTGTAAAAGACGAACCCCAATCCCGGCGGCGTCATCAGGCCCTTTTGGCACCCCGTCACCATCACATCCACACCCCACGCGTCCATTTCAAAGACATCAACCGCCAGACAGGCAATGCAATCGACCATCAACAGCGCCGGATGCCCGACCTTGTCGAGCACCCCCCGCAGCGCGGCAATATCATTCCGGATCGAGGTCGAGGTGTCCACCTGAACCGCCAGCACCGATTTGATCACATGCGCGGTGTCGGCACGCAGGGCTTCCTCGACACGGACCAGATCAATGGCACTGCGTTTGCCAAAATCAATCCGCTGGGTGATGATGCCCATCTCGTCGGCCATATCTGCCCAGCCATGACAAAATATGCCCGTCGCCAACGATAACACCGTATCGCCCCGGCTCAGGGTGTTGCTTAACGCGGCTTCCCACACACCGTGGCCATTGCAAATATAAATCGCGGCGTGATGTTCGGTGCGGGCAATTTTCTTGAGATCGGGAATGATCCCGTCGACCATCTCCGGCAAGGCACCCGAATAGATATTCGGCGCCGCCCGGTGCATCGCCCGCAGCACAGCATCAGGTACGACAGACGGACCGGGAATGGCAAGGTAATGGGTTCCGTTAGACAAAGACATGGGGGCATACTCCGTTATGATCGTAGCACTGGTAAGTCGCGGGCGTTACAGGGTCAATCGCCTCGTTTGGCCGGTGTTCTGCAGGAGCCACCGTCATTGCCCGATACCACGCGGCTTGCCCTTCAAGGCGCTTTCGCGATAGGAGGCGCAGACCCACCTCAAACCAAACCTGCGGTATGGCACTTTCATGACACCCTTGCTGAGCACACAGCTGAAAACATTCAAACGCAGCCTGCGCACGTCTTTCGGCGATGACCTGTCCACGAAAAAACTTCGGCGGCAGGCGTGGTGGCATTTCCAGTTGTTCGATCACGCGTGGCTGCGCCGCTTCTGGACGAATTTCTATCCGGTCGCTCCCGGTGTCTACCGCTCGAATCATCCCAGTCCCGCCCGGCTCGGGAAATATACAGCAATGGGCATCAAGACCGTGCTCAACCTGCGCAGGGACGATGGCTTTTCGCCGTGGATCCTTGAAAAAGAGGCTTGCGAGCGGCTCGGGCTGGAACTTGTGGTGGCCAAGATGTATTCGAGACGCTCTGCCTCGGGCGAGGAATACCTTGATCTGATCCACAAATTGCGCACGCTGCCCCGCCCGCTGCTGTTCCACTGCAAAAGCGGCGCAGACAGTGCCGGACTGGCCGCGGCGATCTACCTGATCGCGATCGAGGGGCGCAGCGTCGCCCAGGCACGCAGCCAGCTTGGCTTCAAATTCCTGCACGTGAAAGCATCCAAAAATGGTGTGTGCGATCATACCCTTGATGTGTACGAGGCCCGCAACGCCGAATGCCCGATCGATTTGGAGACGTGGTTCGCAACCGAATATGACAAGGACGCAATCATGCGCAGTTTTATAGCCAAACGCGCAGGAACGTCGGGGGTATGACCGGATGACAGCCCCCCTGCCCCCTTCCCCACGGCGGTCACAGGACACTGACCTTTTTGGTTGGCTCTGGCGCGGCTATCTTGGGCGGCATTGGGGGCTGATCGCGGTTGCCGGTGTATTGATGGCGATCGAGGGGTCGATGATGGGCCTGCTCAGCTACATGATGAAACCGATGTTCGATACTGTGTTTATCGCAGGCGAGCGCACTGCTATCGGTTGGGTCGGGGGCATAATCTTTGGGATATTCGTGCTGCGCGCGGTGACCTCTGTCGGCCAGAAGGTTGTTCTGACAAAGATCGGCGCGCAAGTGGTGTTCAACATCCAGACACAGGTGCTTGGCCATTTGATGAAGCTGGATACGCTGTTTCATCAAGCCCACCCCCCCGGCGCGCTGATCGAGCGGGTCAACGGCGATTCTCAGGCATTGGGACAGGTCGCAAGCGTGGTGATCTCGGGCATCGGGCGCGATGCAGTGGCGCTTTTGTCCCTGCTTGCGGTGGTGATCTGGATCGATTGGCAATGGACGCTGGTGGCGCTGTTGGGCACGCCGATCATGGTGCTGCCGACCATTTTGGCACAGCGATACGTGCGCCGCACCACGCTTGTCTCGCGCCGGGTGGCCGTTGGCATGACCACGCGGCTGGACGAGATTTTTCACGGCATCGCTCCGGTCAAGCTCAACGCGCTCGAGGCGTATCAGACGGGCCGTTACCGCAAGCTGGCCGACGAACGGATCATCGCAGACGTGCAGGCGGGTCTGGGGCGTGCGCTGATCCCTGCGTTGGTCGACATCATGACCGGCATCGGCTTTTGCGGCGTGCTGATTTATGGTGGCTCTGAGATCATCGACGGCACAAAGACGGTTGGTGAATTCATGAGCTTTTTCACGGCCATGGCCCTTGCCTTTGATCCTCTGCGCAGGCTGGGCACCATTTCGGGCCACTGGCAGGCCGCCGCCGTCAGCGTCGGTCGCCTGCGTGAGATGTTCGAGACCGAACCGACCCTGAAAGTTGCCGCCAACCCCGTGCCGTTGCCTGCGGCCAGTGGCGATCTGGTGCTTGACAATGTCACGCTGAACTACGGCGATGTACCTGTGTTGCAGGGCACCAGTTTCGTTGCACAAGCAGGCAAGACCACAGCCATCGTTGGTCCTTCAGGGGCAGGAAAAAGCACTATTTTCAACATCCTGACCCGACTTGCCGAACCCGATGGCGGACGCGTCAGTCTGGGCGGTGTGGCGATTGACCAACTGGACCCTGTGGAGCTGCGGGCGCAGTTTTCGATGGTCACCCAAGACGCGCTTTTGTTCGATGAAAGCCTGCGCGAGAACATCCTTTTGGGGCGCCACGATGTGACCGACGCCCGACTTGAGCGCGCCCTGGAGGCGGCACAGATCTCGACGTTCGTCGCCGGATTGCCCGCCGGGCTTGAAACTGCGGCCGGACCAAGGGGCTCGGCGCTGTCGGGGGGGCAAAGACAGCGCGTGGCCATTGCGCGCGCGGTGCTGCGCGACACGCCGATCCTGTTGCTCGACGAGGCGACTTCGGCGCTTGATGCGCAGTCCGAACAACTGGTCCAGCGCGCGCTGGAGACACTCGCGGAGGGACGCACGACACTTGTCATCGCGCACCGGCTCTCGACTGTGCGGCGCGCAGACAAGATCGTCGTGATGGAGCGGGGCCGTGTCGTCGAACAAGGCACCCACGACACGTTGCTTGCACGCGGCGGCGCCTATGCCCGCCTGCATGCGCTGCAATTCGACACTGGTAACACCGACTGACACCTCCCATATACTAGGTAACACTGCACTCTACCATACGCCGCAGTCTGAACCCACGCCCCCGCCTCTATATCACCCCCGTCCCACGCCCCTGACCAAGGAGAATTCTATGACCGGTGAACATGCCGCCACGCGCGTTTTACTCGAGGTGTCCGGCGCGGACAGGGTGCACTTCTTGC
>JBLIFE010000036.1:0-11183 GCA_047633515.1 Paracoccaceae bacterium
ATGTGATCGTGCATTCGGTCACAAAGCTGCTTGCGGGCCATTCGGATGCGATGCTGGGCTATGCTGTGGCACGCGACCCCGCAGACCGCGCCGCGATCGAGGCTGCCTCGGCCAGCTTTGGGTTGACGGCAAGCCCGTTTGATTGCTGGCTGGCCGAACGGGGGCTTTATACGTTCGATCTTCGCTATGACCGCTGCGAAGAGAACGCAGCCACACTTGCGGCGCATCTGGCGACGCTTCCGGGTGTCACAAAGGTATTGTATCCGGGTCGGGCAGATCACCCTGAAGCAGCGCGTGCAAACGAACTTTTGGCGGGGCGCAACGGCAATATGGTCAGCTTCGAGGTCGCTGGCGGGCGAGCGGCGGCAAATGCGCTGGTGCTTGCCATGCCTGACTTGCCATTTGCGCCGACCTTGGGCGATGTTGGCACGACCTTGTCACATCCGTGCACGTCGTCGCATCGTGGCCTCACCCCCGCGGCGCGCGCGGCAATCGGCATCACCGAAGGGTTCTTTCGTGTGTCTGTAGGGGTCGAGGACGGGGCCGCGTTGAAAGCGGAGTTTTCAGCCGGTGTGGCGGCCGGGGCAAAGGCCGCCCAAGGCGGTTGAGGCAAAGGCCGCTCGAGGCGGTTGAGGCCGTGAGCAGGGTGTCCAAGATCGTCTGACTCTATGGCTGGCGGTAAAACAAGACTGGTAACAAAGGGAATGCACAGGTGGCGGTGTCCGAACTCTCGAATTCCCTGATTGAGGCATTGCCGTTTGCGGTTGTGCTGATTGACGCCAACGCACGGATAAGCGGGCTTAACGGCGCGGCGAAGGTGCTTTTGGGTGGCAGTCTCGAGGGGCGCCATTATTTGGCTGTTTTGCGCCAACCCGAATTGTCGGGGTGTATCGAACGGGCGTTGGTTGAACGAGAGACCGGCACGGCGCCGTTCTTGCGGGGGGGGACCGGCGAATATGACATCACGTACCGTGTTCAGGCAGCTCCTGTGCAACTTGAAACGGGCCCGGGTGTGCTTGTGTCATTCGAGGATACCACCGACCTGCAGCGGGCCGGACAGATGCGGCGCGATTTCGTGGCCAATGTCAGTCACGAGCTTAAGACGCCTTTGACGGGGCTTTTGGGCTTTATCGAGACGCTTAAAGGGGCGGCGCGTGATGATCCGGCCGCAAGAGTGCGATTTCTCGATATCATGGAGCGCGAGGCACACCGGATGAACCGTCTGGTGTCGGATTTGTTGTCGCTGAGCCGTGTCGAAAGCAACGAGCGGGTACGCCCTGCCAATCTTGTCGATCTGGCGGGGGTTCTGGGGGCGGCGGTGACTACGCTGCGCCCGGTTGCGCAGATGCACGGTGTCGAGATGACGCTGGAGCAGGGGGAGGCTGTTGCGCTGCACGGTGACGAGGACCAGCTGATGCAGGTCTTTACCAACCTGATCGAGAACGCGATCAAATACGGTGGCGCAGGGGGATCTGTGCGGATTTCGGTTGCGCGGCATCCACCCGGGGCGGGGTTCAGGTCGGACTACGTGCAGGTCGATGTTGCGGATCAGGGGGAGGGGTTCGATCCGATCCATATTCCGCGACTCACCGAGCGGTTCTACCGTGTGGATACCCACAGATCGCATGAACTGGGGGGTACGGGGCTTGGACTTGCGATCGTGAAGCACATTATCGGCCGCCATCGTGGCAGGCTGCGGATTGTGGCCGCAGTCGGAGAAGGGGCGACATTTTCAGTGCAAATTCCGTTGCCGGACAGTTTGTCGTGATTTGTTTGTTTTTAATCAAAGGGGTGTGATGTCTGGTTGGCGCATTTTTCACCCGGTGGCCAAAGGGGGGTTACAGGCGCCCAAGGGGTTTCATTTTATCTGTAGATCAAAAATCCGAATGCTTCATAAATCTGTTACAAAATTGTCGCAAAAGGCGCACACCGACGGCCTATCAGGCACCCAGAAGCGCACTCAAGGTCGCGTTTCGCTTCAAATCAATTCAAGGAGGCTTCAATGTCTTTCAAGAAAATGTCTGTGTCCCTGGTTGCACTCACTGCTGTGATGGCGACATCTGCTGTTGCGCGTGATCAGGTGCAGGTTGCCGGGTCGTCTACTGTTCTGCCGTACTCCGCAATTGTTGCCGAAGCCTTTGGCGAGAATTTTGATTTCCCGACACCTGTCATTGAATCGGGTGGCTCGTCTGCCGGACTGAAGCGGTTTTGCGAGGGCGTCGGCGAGACAACAATCGACATCGCCAATTCCTCGCGGTCGATACGTGAAACCGAACTCAAGGCATGTGCCGAGGCCGGCGTGACCGACATCATCGAAGTGCGCGTGGGCTATGACGGCATCGTGTTTGCTTCGGATATCAAAGGTAATTCATTCGAATTCACCCCGCTTGACTGGTACCGTGCTCTTGCAGCCGAGATCGTAATTGACGGACAGGTCGTCGCCAACCCCTACACGATGTGGAACGAGGTGAACCCCGCCTTGCCGGCGCAGGAAATCCAGGCTTATGTGCCCGGAACAAAGCACGGCACGCGCGAGGTGTTCGAGGAGAAAGTGATCGAAGTCGGTTGCGAGGCAGACGCTGGCCACGATGTGCTTGTTGCGGCCAAAGCAGATCAGGCAGGCAAGGCGTGTACCGCGCTGCGTACCGATGGCCGTTCGGTGGATATCGACGGTGATTACACCGAGACCCTGTCGCGCATCGAGAGCAACAAGAACGGGATCGGCATTTTTGGTTTGTCGTTTTATGAAAACAACACCGACAAGTTGCAGGTCGCAACGATGGGTGGTGTCATGCCCTCCACCGAAACGATCTCATCGGGTGTCTATCCGGTGTCGCGGCCTTTGTTCTTTTACATCAAACAGGCGCACATCGGCGTGATCCCCGGTCTGAAGGAATTCGCTGAATTCTTCGTCTCGGACGAAATCGCAGGCCCCAGCGGACCCCTTGCTGCTTATGGGCTTGTGTCCGATCCGGAGCTTTCCAAAACCCAAGCGATCGTTGCCGACGAAGTGGTCATGACGTCCGGGATGTAAGCCCTTTTTACCCCGCCGCACGGGAGAGATCCTGTGCGGCGGGTTTCTTGTTTTTTGGCCATTTCCGGTTTCCCGCCTGATACAGGAGCCTCCACCCCATGCCTTTACTTTGGATCATCCTCATACTTTGCGGCCTTGGGGTTGTGGGATACGGCGTTGCGCGAGCGCGCGCGATGGCTTCGGCAGACGGAGACAGCCGGTCGCTACACTCGCTGCCTGCCTATTATGGCTGGAACGCGGTCTTGATGATTACGGTGCCTGCGGCTTTGGTGATGATCGCGTGGCTGGTTATTGCGCCTCAACTCATAAATATGCGCGTGTTGGCAAGTTTGTCTGCGACGATGGCCGAAGACGCGGGAATGCGCGGCCTGATCATGTCGGATGTGCGCCGCGTTGCCAGCGGGTTGAGCGTGGCGCTTTCTCAAGGGGTGCTTGGTCCGGGGCAGATCGAAACGCTTGATCCGGCCACAACCGACATCCGTGCCCTTCTGGGAGGGGTCGGTGTGGCGCTTGGAGCGGATGTCGACCGCGAGGTTCTTGCCGCGGCGAAATATTTTCAGGTGCTGTCGGGGCGGGCTTCGGTCTGGTTGTCTGTAGTCAGTATTTCCTTGGCGCTGGCTGGATTTGCCTATGCCTATATTCGCACCAATCGCGATTTCCGGGCCCGAAATGTGGTGGAGTTGGCGGTAAAATGGTTGTTGATGCTGGCCTCGTCGGTGGCCATTCTGACAACGCTTGGAATTGTGCTGTCGATGGTCTTTGAGGCGACGAATTTCCTGAAGGTCTACGACTGGCGGGCGTTCTTTTTCGGCACGGTCTGGGCGCCTGATTTTCGTGGCGATTCCGAGTTGGGGCTTTTGCCGCTTTTGTGGGGCACCCTTTACATCAGCCTTGTTGCGCTGTGCGTAGCGGTGCCACTGGGGCTTTATGCGGCGATCTACATGTCGGAATATGCGGGGCCGCGGATGCGCTCTGTGGCCAAGCCGCTGCTGGAGCTGCTGGCCGGTATTCCGACCATCGTCTATGGTCTGTTCGCCTTGATCACAGTAGGGCCTTTGATCCGCGATTATCTGGCGCAGCCGATGGGGCTGGGCGAGAGCGCCTCGAGTGTGGCGACGGCGGGTCTTGTGATGGGGGTTATGCTGATCCCGTTTGTGTCGTCGCTGTCGGATGACATCATCAACGCGGTGCCACAATCGCTGCGCGACGGCTCGCTGGGTCTTGGGGCCACCAAATCCGAGACAATCCGGCAGGTGGTTATTCCGGCGGCCCTTCCGGGAATTGTCGGGGCGGTTCTGCTTGCGGCAAGTCGGGCGATTGGCGAGACGATGATCGTTGTGCTGGGGGCGGGGGCGGCGGCGGCGCAATTCCATCAAGGGCTCGGTGCCCTTGTGAACCCGTTCGAGGCCATGACAACCGTGACGGTCAAGATCGTCAGCCAGTTGACCGGCGATACTGATTTTTCAAGCCCCGAGACGCTTGTGGCGTTTGCACTAGGGCTGTCACTGTTTGTGATCACGCTGGGGCTCAATGTTCTGGCACTTTATATTGTGCGCAGATACCGGGAGCAGTACGAATGACCGATACCCCGAAACTTCAGGGCACCGACGGGTCTGCCGGCGCGCCGAAATCCTCGCTTCTGGTGCCTGACGCCCGCACAGCCCAACGCAACGCGGCGGAAAGACGGTTCCGGATGTACGGTCTGACGGCTGTGTGCATCGGACTTGCGGCATTGATGATCCTTCTGGTCTCGATCTTCTCGAACGGGCTGTCGTCCTTTCGCCAGACCTTTGTGACGATCGAAATTGCCCTGCCGGAAGCCAAACTCGATAAATCCGGCATCCGCGATATCGAGGTGATGAAAAAGGTATCGACCTTTGGCTACGCCCCTTTGATCAACGACGCGATCTTGGCGCGCATGACGCGGGACGCCATCGTGATCGAAGGGCTGAGCGCAAAGGATGCGGGCGCAATCGTCTCGAAAGGGGCTGCGGCACAGCTGCGCGATTTTGTGCTGGCCGACCCTGATGTTGTGGGCACAAGCGTCTCTTTCAAGCTGTTGGCAAACGGCCGGATCGACGGATATTTCAAGGGCCGTGTCACTCTTGAGAGCGCAGAGGTCGATGGCAATGTCAGCCCGCAGCAATTGCGTCTGGCCGATGCGTTGAAGGCTTCCGGCGCGGTGTCGACGGGGTTCAACTGGGGCTTTATCACGGGGCCGGATGCCTCGGATCAACGCCCCGAGGCCGCGGGGCTGGGTGTGGCGATTATCGGCTCGCTTTACATGATGCTGATCGTGCTGATGCTGGCGCTTCCGATCGGGGTGGCGACCTCTATCTACCTTGAGGAATTTGCCCGCAAGAGCTGGCTGACGGATCTGATTGAGGTCAATATCTCGAACCTTGCGGCGGTGCCGTCGATTGTGTTCGGTATTCTGGGGCTTGCCATTTTTATCAATTTTGCCGGTCTGCCGCAATCTGCGCCGATTGTGGGTGGGCTTGTGCTGACGCTGATGACCCTGCCGACAATTATCATTGCCACGCGGGCGTCGTTGAAATCGGTGCCGCCGTCGATACGCGATGCGGCGTTGGGGGTCGGGGCGAGCAAGATGCAGACCGTTTTTCATCACGTGCTACCTTTGGCGGCACCGGGGATCATGACGGGTACGATCATCGGCCTTGCACAGGCGCTGGGCGAGACGGCACCGTTGTTGCTGATCGGCATGGTTGCCTTTGTGCGCGATTACCCGGGTGCGCCGCCGGAGGGGTTCTTTGACCCGGCGTCCGCCTTGCCGGTGCAGGTCTTTAACTGGACACAGCGCGCCGACCCTGCGTTTGTGGAGCGGGCCTCAGGGGCGATTATCGTCTTGCTGGTGTTTCTTCTGGTCATGAATACCGTGGCCATCATTTTGCGACGCCGTTTCGAGCGGCGCTGGTAAGCTTGAGGATTGTAAGATGAACGATTTGCAAGCAATGGAGAGAGTTTTGACGTCTCAGGATATAAAGATTTCGGCGCGCGGTGTGCAGGTCTATTACGGTGACAACCATGCCATCAAGGACGTCGATGTCGATGTTCAGGACAAGACGGTCACAGCCTTTATCGGGCCGTCGGGGTGTGGCAAGTCAACTTTCCTGCGGTGCCTGAACCGGATGAACGACACGATTGATATCTGTCGGGTCGAAGGAGAGATCCTGTTGGACCGCGAGAATATCTATGACAAAAAGGTCGATCCCGTTCAGTTGCGCGCAAAGGTTGGCATGGTTTTTCAAAAACCGAACCCCTTTCCCAAATCGATTTATGACAACGTGGCCTATGGCCCGCGCATTCACGGTCTGGCGCGCAACAAGACGGATCTGGATGAAATTGTAGAAAAGTGCCTGCGTCGGGCTGCTTTGTGGAACGAGGTAAAAGATCGTTTGAGCGCACCGGGAACCGGGCTTTCGGGGGGGCAGCAACAGCGGCTTTGCATCGCGCGCGCCGTGGCGACCGCCCCCGAGGTTTTGTTGATGGACGAGCCGTGCTCGGCGCTTGACCCGATCGCAACTGCGCAGGTCGAAGAGTTGATCGATGAATTGCGACATGGTTATTCCGTCGTGATCGTCACCCATTCCATGCAACAGGCCGCCCGGGTGAGCCAGAAGACAGCCTTTTTTCATCTTGGTCACTTGGTGGAATTCGGCGAGACAGCCCAGATTTTTACCAATCCCACCGATCCGCGTACCGAAAGTTACATCACCGGCCGTATCGGCTAGGTCAGGAAACACGCTCATGAACGATCACATCAACGACCCTCACATTGCCTCTGCTTTTGACAGGGACCTCGAGGCCATCCAAGCCAAAATCATGAAAATGGGCGGTTTGGTCGAGGCGGCGATCCTGTCGGCTTCTATGTCTCTGGACGAACGCGACGAAGAGCTGGCCTTGACGGTGCGCGCCAATGACAAGGCCATCGACGCCCTCGAAGAGGCAATAAACGAAGATGTTGCGCGTCTGATCGCGCTGCGCGCACCGATTGCGGGGGATTTGCGCACTGTGTTAACGGTGCTCAAGATTTCGGGCAATCTTGAGCGGGTGGGGGATTATGCCAAAAACATCGCAAAACGGACCTCGGTGCTGGTGCAGATATCACCGGTTGGTGGGTCTACAGGTGCGGTGCGGCGGATGGCGCGCGCGGTGGACGCGATGATGAAGGATGCGCTTGATGCCTATATCCAGCGTGACGTGGCACTAGCCGAAGATGTGCGCCAGCGCGACGTGGATGTGGACCAGATGTACAACGCTCTGTTCCGCGAGTTCCTGACCCATATGATGGAAGATCCGCGCAATATCACTGCCTGCATGCACCTGCACTTTATCGCGAAGAATGTCGAACGAATGGGGGATCACGTCACCTCGATCGCCGAGCAGGTGATCTATCTTGTGACTGGCGAAGTCCCTGATGAAGATCGCCCCAAACGCGACAGCACGTCTTACGTAACGCTAGGGACAAAATAGATGGCCGTGGTGGCGGCGTTCCAACCGCTCGTTCTGATCGTCGAGGACGAACCGGCGCAACGCGAGGTTCTTGCTTATAATCTGGAGGCCGAGGGCTTTCGCATCGCGCGGGCCTGTGACGGCGAAGAAGCGATGTTGCTGGTCTCGGAGGACCCCCCCGATCTGATTATTCTGGACTGGATGCTGCCACGACTTTCCGGGATCGAGGTCTGCCGGCGCCTGAAGTTGCGCCCCGAGACCTGCAATATACCGATTATCATGCTCAGTGCGCGCAGCGAGGATGTGGACCGTGTGCGTGGCCTTGAGACAGGGGCGGACGATTACATCAGCAAACCGTATTCGGTGATCGAGCTGATGGCGCGTGTCCGGGCACAATTACGCCGGACCCGCGCGGCAAGTGTCGGTGGCACGATCGCATTTGATGACATCGTGCTGGATGCTGAATCCCACCGGGTCACGCGCGCCGGTAATTTGCTCAAGCTGGGGCCAACCGAATTCCGGCTCTTGACGACCTTCATCGAGAAACCCGGCCGTGTCTGGAGCCGGGAGCAATTGCTCGATAGGGTCTGGGGGCGCGAAATCTATGTCGATACCCGCACCGTCGATGTGCATATCGGACGGCTGCGCCGTGCCTTGTGTCAATTCGGCGGCAGCGATCCGGTGCGCACGGTTCGCGGTGCAGGCTATGCGTTGGGCTGATGGATCAGGCGGTCATTCAACGGTAACAGACTTGGCAAGGTTGCGTGGTTGGTCAACATCGGTGCCTTTTGCAACAGCCGTATGATACGCCAGAAGCTGTGCCGGAAGCGCATAGAGGATGGGGGCCACGGCCGCGTCGGTTGTCGGCATCGTTACAGTCTGCCACGCACCCTCGCCTGCGGCGGCAACGCCCTTTGCATCGCTGATCAAAAGCACCTTTCCATTGCGGGCCATGACCTCTTGCATGTTCGAGACGGATTTGTCGAACAACGGATCACTGGGAGCCATCACAACCACCGGCACGTGCTTGTCTACTAATGCGATGGGGCCATGTTTGAGTTCGCCTGACGCATAGCCTTCGGCGTGTATATAGCTGATTTCCTTTAACTTAAGCGCGCCTTCCATCGCGAGAGGATACATCGGCCCACGGCCAAGAAACAAGATATCGCGCGCTTCTGAAAGCCCCTTGGCGGCGGCCTCTATCGGCTCTGCATTGGACAGCACTTGGTTCATCAAACCGGGCAGGCTTTGCAGCGCATCAAGGTGCGTCGAGAGCTGTGCAGACGTGAGGGTGCCGCGATCCTGCGCTGCTTTGAGCGCAAGCAAGAACAGCACCGTCAATTGACAGGTAAAGGCCTTGGTCGAGGCGACACCGATTTCTGTGCCGGCAAGGATCGGCAGGGCAATCTGCGAGGCCCTTGCGATAGAACTTTCTGCAACGTTCACCACCGACGCGATCGTAGCGTGCGGCGCGCAATAGCGCAGAGCGGCAAGTGTGTCGGCAGTTTCTCCGGACTGGCTAACAAACAGCGCCAGCGTGCGCGACGGGATCGGTGGTTCGCGGTAGCGGAATTCCGAGGCTATATCGACTTCGACAGGCAGGCGGGCGATCTGCTCGATCCAGTATTTCGCGGTCAGGCAGGCGTAGAACGCCGTGCCACAGGCCACCATTGTGATGCGGTCGAAGGTTGCAAAATCAAGACCCGGTTCGGGCAGGACGATCTTTCCCTCGCGCACATAATGGGCAATGGCCTCTGACAGTACGACGGGCTGTTCGGCAATCTCTTTTGCCATGAAATGCCGGAAACCGCCTTTGTCTATCTGTGTCAGATCCACTTTGACCTGCTTCACGGGCCGTGTGACCGGGCGGTTTGCGGCGTCGAAAATGTCGACGCTTGTGCGGGTCAGAACCGCGTGGTCGCCGTCCTCCAGATAGGTGATCCGGTCTGTCAATGGCGCCAGCGCCAGCGCATCGGACCCGACATAGACCTCTGCGTTGCCGTGACCGATCGCCAGTGGCGACCCGCGCCGCGCCGCGATCAAAATGTCTTCTTCGCCCTCGAACAGGAAACACAACGCAAATGCGCCTTCCAGCTTGGACAGGACTTTTACCGCCGCTTCGTGGGGGCCGTGGCCTTGAGCCATGAAGGATTGTGCCAACAGAGCGATTGTTTCGGTGTCGGTGTCGGTTTGCGCGTGCAACCCGTTTGCGGCCAGTATGGCACGCAATTCCCGGTAATTCTCGATGATGCCATTGTGCACAACGGCCACAGGGCCGGCGCGGTGCGGATGCGCGTTGGTAACATTGGGTGCCCCGTGCGTGGCCCAGCGCGTGTGCCCGATGCCTGCCTTTCCTGCCAATGGCTCGTGCACAAGCAGGTCTTGCAGGTTGATCAGCTTTCCCACGGCGCGCCGCCGGTCGAGTGTGCCGTTATTGATTGTTGCAATGCCGGCGCTGTCATAGCCACGATATTCCAGTCGCTTAAGCGCCTCGATCAACAAAGGTGCTGCTTCGTGCGTGCCAAGGATACCAACGATTCCGCACATGCTATTCTTCCTCCCGGCTGGATTTGAGCGCGCGCAGCCGCTCGAACAGGCGCACGGCAAGACCCAGTTTGTTTTGTTGTGGCGCACGTGCCAGCGCAAGCGCCCCCGCAGGGACATCCGATGTGATCGTCGCCCCCGACGCCGTCATTGCGCGGTCGCCGATGGTCACAGGGGCCACCAGCATTGTGTCGGACCCGATAAAGGCATGGGCCCCGATGGTGGTGTGATGTTTGAACACGCCGTCGTAATTACAGGTGATTGTGCCGGCACCGATGTTGGCGTCCCTGCCGACCGTCGCGTCCCCGATATAACTCAGGTGGTTGACCTTGACCCCTTCTGCAAGGGTCGCGTTCTTGATCTCGACAAAATTTCCGACGCGGGTGTTTTCCGAAAGCTCGGCCCCAGGGCGCAGCCGCGCGTAAGGGCCGACAATGGCCCCGCGCGATACGTGGCATCCTTCAAGGTGGCTGAACGCGCGGATTGTGGCGCCGGTTTCAACTGTCACTCCGGGGCCAAAGACGACGTTCTGTTCGACCAAGGCGTCGCGCCCGATATAAGTGTCGTAGGAAAAGAATACCGTGTCGGGCGCCGCAAGCGTTACACCGTTTTCAAGCGCGTCGGCGCGTGCGCGCCGCTGGAACACCGCCTCGGCGGTCGCAAGATCGACACGGGAATTGACGCCCATCGTCTCGGCCTCGGCGCAGGTTACGGCGGTGGCCGTCAACCCGCGTGCGCGTGCCAGAGCGACGATATCGGTCAGGTAGTACTCGCCGGCGGCGTTGTTGTTTTCTACCGCGTCGATCAGCGCGAACAATGTGTCGCGGTCGGCTGTGATGACGCCGGAATTGCACAGCGTGATCTCGCGTTCACTGGTGCTTGCGTCCTTGTATTCGACGATCCGCTCAAGGGTTGCGCCGTCCATGACCAAACGCCCGTAGCGCGCCGGATCGGCGGCCTCGAAGCCAAGCACGACGATGTCGTGCTCTGCCCGCGCATTTTGCATCGCGGCAAGTGTGGCGGGCGAGATAAAGGGTGTGTCGCCGTAAAGCACGATCACGTCGCCTGGCGCATCTAACAGTGCGGCGCGCGCCTGTTGCACCGCGTGCGCCGTGCCCAGCTGTTCGGCCTG
>JBLIFE010000037.1:0-11113 GCA_047633515.1 Paracoccaceae bacterium
CGGCAAAATCGTGGGCGTGGGCTGCTGCCACGGAGTAAATCGGGAAGGTTGTGAAACCGAAAAACACCGCTACTCCCAGAACAACGCCTCCTCCCATGCCTGCGCCCATGATGGTGATTGCGCATGCGGCCATCGAGGCTATGGAAAATCCGATCAAAACCCAGCGTCGGTCGTATTTGTCGGCAAGCCATCCGGCCGGATATTGTGCCATGGCGCCTCCGGCCACAAATGCGGCAAGGAAAAGGCCGATCTGATCTGCGCTTAACCCGACCTGCTGACCGTAAAGCGGGCCAACCATGCGAAACGCTCCTGATGTCAATCCGGCCACAACCACCGCTGCGGCTCCGAGGGGAGAACGTTTTAGGGCCAGCATTGGCCGCAGGCGCGGTGCATCGGGTATTTCGGGTTGTGTCGCCGTGCTCAGTGTCAATGGCAACAGGCACGCGCAGCACAGCAGGGCCAACAGGTTATAAGAGACATAGGAGGCCGGCTCAAGAACGCCGATCATCAATTGCGCAACAAGCGACGCCCCCTGATCGACCCCGCGGTAAACGCCCATGGTGCGGGCGCGGTTGGTGTTATCTACTTTTGACTGGAGCCACGATTCGATGATCGTGTAGCATCCGGCAATGCACAGTCCGGTTGCAATGCGCATTACCGCCCATGCAATCGGATCGATGACCAACATATGCGCCAGCAATCCGATGCCGCCAAGCGCAGTAAAGGCCGCAAAAGCTCTGCTATGGCCGACCGATCCCATCAGGCGCGGTGCCATCCAGCATCCTAAAAAGAACCCGAAAAAATGCGCCGATCCCAGCAGGCCGATATGTTCGTTGCTAAACCCCAGCGCGATCCCTGACAGCGCATCAAGTGGGCCCACCCCTCCCGAGGACAGTTGCAACAGAATAACCGAGAGAAACAAAGCGGCGAAAGAAATCATAACGCGCATGAGTGCAGCCTTGAACAAAGCACATCAATACATGAACGGGTGATTTCAGAACATCTGTTCTGTTCACGACATTCGGTTGACGATAGCGCAACATGAATTGCTTTTTCGGTCCTTTTGTCGGGATATGTTGTGAAGGCGGGGCTGTTCTGGTTTGTCAGCTTTGTGCGGTTTCGACGCGAAGCCGGTTCTTGGGTGTGGCGGCGGGATCCCCGGGGTCAGTCAGAATCCAGCGGCCGGGCGGGGCTGCGCGTGCGCGCAAACGTTCCAGTTCCCATCGGTTTTCGTTGGCGCGGTGGGCCAACGACAGGCTCCAGCGGCTTTCTATCCCCGGGGCCCCGCCCGGAGACGGGGTGAGCAAAAGGCCCAGCGGTGCGCCGCGACCTTGTTCGCCTCCGGTTTCGGCCGCAAGATGCAGGCGTCGCACAGGCGTCAGGCCGGGTGGTTCGGGTAATTCACTGACGACCAACGCGACTGCCCCACTGCGCAGGCTTTCCTCCATGCTCCACAAAAGATCTTCGGCGCGCATCGGTGACACGAAAATCAGTCGCCCGGGGTCGACCCACCGGCACATGCCCTCTCCGTTCAATCGCTCGCCAGCCCATCCCGGCGCAATCCAGATGACCGGACCAGTACAACAGGCCGCCACTTGCAGGGCCAATGTGCGTCGTGCGTTGCCGCACAGCTCATGCACCCGACCAAGATTCAGAGCCATCGGCCCGGCAACCTGTAAGACGGGGCGTTGCAGGTGGGTGTGACGAGATAAAAGAACAGAATCGTGCATGAGAGCACTCTACAGTGTTCTTTATTTGTTCTCAATTCGTGTTGTGTGTTTTACGCTTGCCGTTTTCGAGTTGCCCCCCGATAACTTGTATCTGAAAAAGCAGAAAAGGTATCTCATGCAAACACATGCTCTTGGTCATAGTAATCTGTCCGTTACCCCCCTTTGTCTTGGATCCATGACGTGGGGTACCCAAACGGCCGAAGCCGATGCGCATGCGCAACTTGATCGCGCGCTGGAAGGGGGGATCAATTTTGTTGATACCGCCGAGATGTATCCGGTGAATCCGGTCCATGCGGACACAGTTGGAAAGACCGAAGAAATCATCGGCAACTGGATCAAAGCAACCGGCAAGCGCGATCAATACGTCATTGCAACCAAGATCAGTGGCCGCAACGAGAGTTTCGTTCGCCCCGGTCGGAACATTGATGCCAAAACGCTTTGCGAGGCAATCGAGGGGTCGTTGAGGCGGCTCCAGACTGACATGATCGATCTGTACCAGCTGCACTGGCCCAATCGCGGCAGCTATCATTTTCGCCAGAACTGGACCTATGACCCATCCGGGCAATCCCGCCAGAACACGCAAGACAACATGATCGAAGTTCTGGAAACGCTCAAGAAATTACAGGTTGAGGGGAAAATCCGCCATGTTGGCTTGTCGAACGAAAGTGCGTGGGGCACCGCAGAGTGGCTGCGGCTGGCACGCATGACAGGCACGCCCGAGGTTGTGTCGATCCAGAATGAATATTCGGTTCTATGTCGTCTTTACGATACCGACCTTGCGGAGCTTTCGGTTAATGAAAACATCGGTTTGCTCGCATTTTCACCACTTGCTGCAGGGCTTTTGACGGGGAAGTACCGGGACGGGGCCTTACCTGAGGGAAGCCGTCTGACATTGAACGGAACGCTGGGGGGGCGATGGACAGACCGTGTTGGCCCGGCAGTCGAGGCCTATGCGCAGATCGCCTTGAAGCACGGGCTGGACCTAACGCATATGACGCTTGCGTGGTGCCAGACGCGGCCGTTTATGGGCTCTGTTATTTTCGGGGCGACCACTCTGGAGCAGCTTGATCATATTCTGAAGGGGGCTGACCTTGTGTTGTCCAAGGACGTGATCGACGAGATCGACGCCGCGCACCGGGTTCATCCCATGCCCTATTGACCGGACGCGCTCCCGCCCCCGCCGCAAAGTGCGGGGTGTTGGGCGCGGCGGCGCAGCCCGGACCGCGTTGCGGTCTGTGCCTGCGCCGCTGCAGCGCGCCTCGGTTACGGTGCTTGGGGGGAGCCGATCTGTGAGAGCAACTCTTCGATAATACGGGGAAGATCCCGATCCGGTGTATGGGCCTGACGCACCAGACCGTCGAAATGAGTTGTAAAGGCACGTATCCTTTCGGTGTCCCGAAAGGCCACATAATGTGATCCCGTATAGAGCACGGCAAGACGTGGGCCAAAGATTGTCAAAGGGGACGAAAAGAGCACTCTGGAATCGTACAGGGTGATCCGCAGGGCAGGGTAGAACCTGTCATGCAGCGCGGCCATATGTGCAAGTTGCGTGCGGCGGATATCAATTGGAACAGACCTGTAGTAGCCCTCGGCATAGGCAAAAGTGAAAAGTTCATCGATCGGTATTGCGATTTCGTAGTCGGATTGCCCATAGAGCATCCATGCCAGACGGTCTTGCGACATCTGGATGGCTTGTGCCGCAGACTGGCCCAAATGAGGGGTATACTCCCATTCTAGCATCGCTTGCGTTTTGAGCGTATCGGGCAGCGTCGCGGGGACATGTCGAATTTTGTATCCGGCAGATTCCTTATGCCACAAAAAGATCTGTTCGTCGATCAACGCGCGCTCGGCGTGGCTAAGGGTGGCCGAGGCTGCAAGCAGATCGGCTGCCTTTTCAGGCCTTTCGGACAGTCCCAAAAGCCAGTCACTGCTGACACCAAGGGCCGCGGCGCATTCTGCAACGACCTGTGCATTTGGCAGGCGGGCATCTTTTGCATTGCGCAACTGGGAAATGGTGGACCTGTCGACGCCGATTTGCCGCGCCAGGGCGCTTTGGCTTGTCGCCGTTTCCTCCATTGCGCGGATCAACCTGCTCCGAAACTGTTGCGCACGCACACGTTTGTCAATTTTTTCCATCATTTGGTGAATTTAATCATACTTGTTGAATTTTGGTAACTAAATTCGGTCTGCGCGGGGGCGATTTGTTCCGTTACGAAAGGAAATATCAGACAATTTCGAAATAGGAGGAGATATGGACAGCAAAAGGCGGACCTTGATCAAAGCGCTGCTTTGGAACTTGCTCGGATTGGGCGTTATGGCGGCTGTCGGATTCTGGTACACCGGTTCCGTGGCGATGGGCGGATCGATGGCGCTAATCAATGCGGGTCTCGGGCTTTTGACCTATTTGATTTACGAACGGATCTGGGCGCGTATCGCGTGGGGTCGTTGTGAGTAACATCCCTACGCACAGCTTGGAATATCAGACCTTTGCGGTCCTGTTGGCCTGCTACGGGGTCTGGACGGTCTCGCTTCTGGTTTTGCCTGACACCGGCGGCATCGGCGTCGCCATGGCAGGAATTGCAGTCTCTGCTGCTTTGCATTCGTCGCTTCAGCATGAGGTGATCCACGGGCACCCGACACGTCATCCGTGGCTGAACACGCTTTTAATTTTTCCTTCGTTGAGTGTTGCTATTCCCTTCATCCGGTTTCGGGACACACATCTTGCACATCACCGCAATGCACGGCTTACCGACCCTTACGATGATCCCGAAAGCAATTACCTCGCGCCCGAGGTCTGGAACCGTTTGTCGCGCCCGGCACGGGTCGTCTTGCGTCTTAACAACACGCTTTTGGGGCGATTTGTTATTGGGCCGGGGCTGGGGCAGGTGCTGTTCATGCGCAACGATCTGCGTTTGATCCGGGCCGGAAACCGAAGCGTGCTGTATGCATGGCTTTGGCATTTTGTGGCTGTTGCGCCGGTAATTGCTTTGGCCCTACTGGCGCCACTGCCGTTTTGGGCGTTCGGGGTTGCAACCTACGGGGCGCTTGGAGTGCTCAAAATCCGGACTTTCCTCGAGCATCAGGCACACGAGTCCGTATGTGCCCGAAGCGTTATCATCGAAGACACCGGTCTCTTGGCATTTTTGTTTCTCAACAATAATTTGCACGCCGTGCACCACATGCATCCGCAGGTGGCGTGGTATCGTTTACCGGCCTTGTACCAGAGCCGGAAGGCGCGGTTTCTGGCGCATAACAGAGGGTATGTCTATCCGTCTTACCTTTCTGTGATTGGCCGCCATCTTTTGCGGGCAAAAGACCCTGTACCGCACCCGTTGCCCCAAAAAAGAGACTGACGCACCGGGCCTGTGGCAGGTAGGGTCCGCTTTATGGATATTGAACTCTGGATTCCCCTGACACTTGCAGCAGCATTTTTTCAAAACCTGCGGTTCATGCTGCAAAAGCGCCTGAGCGGGACGCAAAGCGCAGATGGAGGCTTGTCGGCGACAGGCGCCACGTTTGCCCGATTTATCTATTCGGCGCCTTTGGTCGGGCTGCTGATGGCGGGGTATATGGGGCTTGGTGATTTGCCGTTTCCGGTTTTGTCCGGCGCGTTCTGGATTTATGCCGGCTGCGCAGCCGTGACCCAAATTCTGGCAACAGTGTGCGTAGTTGTTCTGTTCTCGCGCCGCAACTTTGCGGTCGGGGTGACGCTCAAGAAGTCAGAGGTGCTCCAGACCGGATTGGTGGGCTTTGTCGTCCTTGGAGAGGTCATCAGCCCGTCGGGCATTGCGGCGCTTATGCTGGGTTTGGTTGCAGTGCTGATCTTGACGGATGCAAAGATGCAAACCACCGGTTGGGGCCGGTTTTTCAACCCGTCGGCGGGATTGGGGCTTTTGTCGGGGGCATTCTTTGCTGTGGCGGGGGTCTGTGTGCGCGGGGCCACGTTGGAGCTTCCTCAAGATGATCTGTTGGTTCGGGCGGGCATTTCGCTGTTGGTAGTGACCGGGCTTCAGGTGGGGATGATGCTGGTGTGGTTTGGGCTGCGCGACAGAGGGCAGATCGGACGGGTGCTGCGGCTTTGGCGCATGGGCGTGCTGGTCGGGATCACCAGTCTTTTGGGTTCCATCTGCTGGTTTGCGGCCTTTTCGCTACAAACGGTGGCCTATGTGACTGCGCTGGGCCAGATCGAGATTTTGTTCAGTATCATCGGCGGTGCGCTCGTTTTTGGCGAGCGGATCAACCGGAGCGAAGGGATGGGTATCGGTCTGCTCATGGTGAGCCTTTTGTTGCTTGTCCTGTTTGCCTGAGGCTTGTTTGGCCGGAATTTGGGGCATCGTTCTTAATATGCGGTGTCTTGGTGCTGCTGTCGGCATCGTATGGTCGGTCGCCTTTGCGACCGCACGGCACGACGCGCCACTCCATTGCGGCGCGGACGGCGAACAAAGCCATGGCAGCCAAATCAGCATCAAGGCCGCACAGCTGCGCTCTTGATTGGTCGCATCAGTGTTTGAAGCGCTAAACCAGACGCGTAATACCGGATAGAATGTTGTCATGCTGCACAAACGGCACGCTTTGTGGCGGTGTGTTGTTTGTAATCAGCGGCGTGATTTCTGCTAGCACGACTTCGGTGATAAAGGGCAGGTCAAAGGCGCGCACCTTGGCAAGGGGGATCCACTGCAAATGGGACAACTCGTCAGAGGCTTTGGAAAAGTCGTCGCTATCCCCTACAATCGCCTGTGCGTGCGTCAGAAAGAACCGCGCATCAAAGCGGCGCGGCCGACCGTGTGGCGTGACGGCGCGAAAGACAAAGGCCAATTGTGCGGCACATGGAAGGTGGCCCGCCTCTGCAAAGGCGCTCCAGTCGGGGGCAGGTGTTCCCTGCCACGCGCCGGGCACCCCGAGCAATAGCCCTGTTTCCTCCCACAATTCACGGATTGCGGCCGCAAGGCAGGCATGGGCCAGGCCCGTTTGGCTTTGTTGTTCCAATCGGGACAGGCAATCCGGATGAGGCAGTCCGGCTAGGGTGATCGCGCTGTCGGACGGGTCGATCGCGCCGCCGGGAAAGACGAATTTGTTCGGCATGAAGGCAGCCGCCGCACCGCGTTGCCCCATCAGAACCTCCGGCCCCTCAGGGCCACTGCGATGGACAATTAGGGTCGCAGCATTGCGCAGGGCAGATTTATCCATGTGAACCAGCACCTTTCGGTCAGGAGGCTGGCCGCGACACGGCTCAGCTGTTGCGTGGTGCCGCACCGAACCCGTTCAGACGCTTGGCCCACTGCAATCCCACAATAGCCCCCTTAATACGCGGCAAAAGAAGCAACGACAACGCCACGCAGCCCACCGATAGGACAGATGCCATAATCAGAGGCTCCGGGCGAAGCTTTGTCCAGAAAATGTGCATCGCAGGCGCCATCAGGTGGCCTACGATCAAAATGGTCAGGTACGCAGGTCCGTCATCGGCACGGTGGTGAAACAGCTCTTCCGAACAAACCGCGCAGCTGTCACGCACTTTGAGGTAGCCTTTCATCATCGGGCCTTGCCCGCAATTCGGGCATGTGCGTCGCCAGCCGCGCATCAGCGATTGCTTGAGGTCGCGCGGCGCGGTCCGGCCTGACGGTGTCCCTTTACCAACCATGTCATCGGACGGCATCGCTGTGGCGGAGGGGGGTGTTGATATCATTTTGCGGCCTTTTACTTCGTGTTCGGGACCAGTGCTACCTTACGAGTGTCTGCATGACGATCCGACGCTTTGTCCGTGCGGCGGCATGTCGCGATCCGGGGGCTCTCAAATCTTTTTTGCAAAAAAGTGGCATTGGCGCGACGGAAAGGGCTGGTTGCACCGTTTGACTATCATGATCCGGACAAAACGGTCGGACGAAACCCACCTGATGGAGACACGAGAATGAAAAAGATTACCCTATTGAGCGCCCTGATTGTGACGGGCTTTGCTATGACACCGATTGCACAGGCGCGTGGCATGGACGGTCAGGAGCGGCCAAGTTTCGAGATGCTTGATGCCGATGCAGACGGGCAATTGACCCGACAGGAAATGCAAGACTACGGCGCGGCCATGGCGGCGAGCCGGTTTGCGCAAACCGATGCAAACGCCGATGGCGAGTTGAGCGTCGAAGAGTTGACTGATGCTGCACAACAGCACCAGTCCGAGCGCGCCAACCGCAGGGCCAGCCGGATGATCGAGCGGCTGGATGCTGATGGCAATGGCACCATCAGTTCCGATGAAGTGGCGGCGATGGGCATGGAGCGGGGCGAGACGCGTCACAACAAGATGTTCGAGCGTCTTGACGAAAACGAGGATGGTGCGATTAATGCCGAAGAATTCGAGCAGGCCCGTGCACATTCAAAACATTCTGGTGACAAAGAGCACCGCAAGGGCCACGGCAAGGACCGGAACTAGGGTTTAACCGCCTTGTTGTGAAATGCACCGGAGCTTGCATTGCCTGCTCCGGTGCAACGGGATACGCCTTTGGACCATGACGATGCCGTTTGATGCCTTGACACAGATCCCTGACGAGGCCCTGCTGGTGCTTTATGCCAATGGCGACAGGGCGGCGGCGGGGGCCTTGACCCACCGGATGGCCCCACGGCTTATGGCGCAGGCCTTTCGAATCCTGAAGGATCGTGCCGAAGCCGAGGACGTGACGCAGGAAGCGATGCTGCGCCTGTGGAAAATCGCTCCCCGCTGGCGCACTGGCGAGGCGCAAGTGTCGAGTTGGCTTTTTCGGGTCGTGGCGAACCTTTGCACCGATCGTTTGCGCAAAACGCGCACAGTTGACATTGATGCCGTTGCCGAGCCGTTTGACGATACGCCCGGTGCGGAACAGGTGCTTCAGACGGCGGCGCGTGCGCGTGCTCTTGATGCGGCACTGGCGGCATTGCCCGATCGCCAGAAAGAGGCCGTTATCTTGCGCTATATCGATGGCTTGACCAACCCTGAGATTGCGCAGGTAATGGACATCGGCATCGAGGCGGTTGAAAGTCTGACGGCACGGGGCAAGCGCGGATTGGCCGGTATGTTGAGGGCGCAAAAGGATGCTTTGGGGCTATGAATGATGACACATGACAAAACAACGCGACCTGATGACGATATGCCCGATGACGAAATGCTTGACGGGTTTTTCGAGGCCGCCCGCCAGCAGCAGCCGCAAATCCCGGAGGAGGTCGTTGCGCGGATACTTGCGGATGCCGACCGGGAGCAAGCGCATCACTTAAAGGGGGTTGTCACTCCTGTCAGGTCCACAAGAAATTTCTTTGGGGATGTGATGGCAGCTTTGGGCGGATGGCCGTCCCTTGCCGGACTTGCCGCGGCAACACTGGCCGGTGTGTGGATCGGATACAGTCCGCCGACCTCGCTCGACAGTATCGCACTTTTGGTTCTGGGGGGGGAGACAATCAGTTTTGGCGGCTTTGATATTATGACTAGCGACGATACTTTGTTCGCGCTTGAAGGGTAGGGAAGACAGATGTCCGATACGAAAACCCCGCCAGAGACACGCACGGGCGACGCATCCTCGGGGCGGCGATGGGTGCGGTGGCTTTTGATTGCGTCGCTGGGGGTCAACCTTGCGGTGGCTGGCGTTGTGGGGGGGGCGATCTTGTCGGGAGAACACAACCGCGAGCGTCCCCAGAGATTTGTGCGCGACTTGGGCTTTGGCCCCTACGGGCACGCCCTGACGAAAGACCAGATTGCGGCGCTGCGCCCTGAAATCCGAGCACGCCGCCCCGAACTGCGGCAAACGCAGCGAAAATTGCGGCAAGGATTTGGCGAAACTGTAACGCTTTTGCGTCTGGAGCCGTTCGATTCGGCGCGCTTGTCGGCATTGATTGCCCAGCAGGGACTCGCTGCGAGTGCTTTGCAGCAGATCGGGCGGGAGTTGTTGATAGAACGCATCGTAGCAATGTCACCCCAGGATCGATTGGCTTTTGCGGATAGGCTTGAAACCAGTGTCGAGCGGTCAAAATCGCGGGGCGGGTTCAAAGGAGGCCAGAGCAGGTCGCGTCAGGACTGAAAGGTCATGCAACAGCGCGGCAAGGCCGAAGGTTGTCCAAGAGCAATCGCTATGCGACGGATTTTGAAAAGATAACGCCGTTGCGTCCTGCAGATTTTGCCCGGTAAAGTGCGCGGTCCGCGCGGTCCAGCAATGCATTGATACGTTCTTCGATGGGGCGGCCGGTGTTTTCGGCGGAGTGGTCGTTTGCCGTCGAGACGACGACGCCGATCGAGACAGTTTGCGTTATGTCGGCGTTTGCAGAGGGGGCGAAAATTGGTTTTTCCTCGATTTTGCGGCACAGGCGCTGTGCGGCGATACGCGCTTTGGCCGGGTCGGTGTCGGGCATGACGATCATGAACTCTTCTCCGCCCACCCGCGCAACAAGATCGACATTCCGGAGGTTTATCCGCAACTGCTCGCCGACTTCGCGCAGGACTGTATCACCCGCCAGATGACCGAACCGGTCATTGACCGATTTGAACAGGTCAAGATCAAGAAGCATGACCGCAAAACTGCGCTTGGTCTCATCGGCCCGCTCCAACACAGAGCTGAGGTGGGACAGGGCGTAGCGGCGGTTATAAAGCCCGGTGAGCGGGTCCGTCACGGCCATTTTCAACCCGTCACGAACCTGTCGGCGCAATATGTCGGATTGTCTTTTGCGCTTCATCTGGGTGCGCAGTCTGACCGCCATCTCATCGATATCCAACGGAAGGACCAAAATATCGGAGGCGCCGAGATCAAGGGCCATTGCCGCAACATTATGCGCGTCCGGGGCCACAACCATGACTATGGCGGCATGTCGTGTTCTGGTCCGGCTACGCAACTCTGACATAAGCAACAGGCCGTCGCCTTTGGAATGCATATCGCTTACGATAACGAAAATGTCGGCGGCATGACTGGTATCTGGATCAGCAAGGACCTTATCGCGGGATAGAATTGTGATGTCGTCAGTCAGCTCTTCCTGAAGCTTCAATTTCCATTTAATCAGGCAATTCACCTTGTTTCCCACCAATACGATGCGGCCGGGGGTAATGCTTGGCGGGCCGTTCAAGGGGGTCGTGGCGGGTTCGGCAAAGCCCAAGGCGCGGCTTGTACTGTCGCGCAGTCTGAGTTCGGAGGCGATGTCGTGGGCCCTTAACAGGCTGCGGACCCGGGCCATCAGGGTAAGTTCATCAAGTGGCTTGGTCATGAATTCATCCGCACCGGCACGGAGGGCTTTGAGTTTGAGATCGGGGCTCCGGTGAGCGCTTATCATGATAATCGGGATAAGGGTGGTCTCGGGCTTGCTCTTGAGGGCGGCACAAACTTCCAGCCCGTCCATCCCGGGCATCGCCATGTCGAGCAGAATAAGATCGGGCAGCTCAAGCCGCG
>JBLIFE010000038.1:0-11076 GCA_047633515.1 Paracoccaceae bacterium
GCCGAACGGGTTCAGAATTGCGTTTGTGTCGGACACGTCACCGGTGGCCAGCCTGCTGACAAAATCAAAAGACAGCGCAACGGTCCGTGGTACTGCAAGATCAAGCCGGATTAGCCGTTGCAGGCACTTTGCACGACTCCCGTGCGTGTGGGCGGTAAGTGGTGCATTGGCCGTGATCAGCGTAAATCCGGCATTATTGGCATAAGCTGGCACGGCACGTTTCCCGTCTGGATGCCGCACAATACCCGTGCGGGCGTTCGGTGCAAGCATGCGCTGCGCATTTGCCCAATGCACAGCGCTTGTTTGTGAAATTACGAGAGCCCGTGTTTTAGCCCTCGATTTTCTCAAGATCGGCCACTTGCGTGCAGATCACCCGAATAAGGTGCAAAAGATTAAGCCTGTTGCGCCGGATGATCGCGTTCTCGGCATTGACCTGGACCTTTTCGAAAAAGCCGTCGATCGGGCTGCGCAATGAGGCCATGCCTGCCATGGCCGACGCGAAATCTTCGGCCTCGATGGCCGGAGAGATCGCCGCTTTGGCTGCATCAAGCGCATCGAACAGAGCAATCTCGGCGGGGTCTTCGGCGTATTTGCGGTCCGGCCCGAATTCATAGGCGACCCCGTCTTTTTCTTCGGCCTGTCGCAGGATGTTGTTGGCCCGTTTGAACCCCTGCACAAGGTTCTCGCCGTCATCGGTGGCCAGAACCCCGGCCAAGGCGCGTGCGCGGTGCACCAACAGCGTCAGATCGTCATTTCCGGGCATCGCAAGACAGGCATCAATAATATCGTGCCGGATATTCTGGTCGCGCAGAAAGGTTTTGAGCCGCTCGTGCACAAACCCAAGCAGATCCTGCTCTGTTTGCATGCGTGCACCGGCAATGTCGCGCAAGCCCGTGTTCGACTTGAATATCTCTAGCAACGACAGCCGCACCCCGTTTTCTAACAGCAAGCGGATGACCCCCAACGCGGCACGGCGCAGCGCGAACGGGTCTTTGCTGCCCGTGGGTTTTTCGTCGATGGCCCAGAAACCGGTCAGGATGTCGATTTTGTCTGCCAGGGCAACCGCGACGGATATCGGCGCTGATGGCACGCTGTCGGACGGGCCGAGGGGCGCGTAATGTTCTTCGCATGCCGCCCCGATCGCCGGGTCCAGCCCTGCGGCATCGCTGTAGTAACGCCCCATCAGCCCCTGAAGCTCGGGAAACTCGTAAACCATTTCCGACGACAGGTCGGCCTTTGCAACACGCGCTGCTTGCCCTGCCATCTCTGCTGATCCCCCCACAAAAGGTGCCAGCGTTTCGGCAAGGGTGGCGATCCGCTCGATGCGGTCCTTCTGGCTGCCCAATTTGTTGTGGAATGTCACATTCGCAAGGCTGTCACGCCACGGTTGCATCTTGTCGTTGACGGCGATGCGCAGATCATTTTCCCAAAAGAATTTTGCATCCGACAGGCGCGCAAACAGAACTTTCTGGTTGCCGGACAGAATCGTGGCGCCGTCATCTGCTGTTTCGCGGTTTGCCACGGTCACAAAGCGCACAATCCGGCCCGAATTGGGGTCGCGCACCGAAAAGAACTTCTGATGCTCGCGCATTGAGGTCTGCAAGACTTCGGCAGGCAGCGCCATGAACGCGGGGTTGATCCGGCCCATCAACACAACAGGCCATTCGACCAACCCGGCCACCTCGGTCAGAAGGGCCTTGTCCTCGACCAGTTCCAATCCCTGCGCAAAGGCCTGATTGGCAGCATCATGCCAGATCGCCTCGGCGCGCGCGGCAGGGTCAAGCACGACATAGGCCCTTTGCAACTTGGCCGCATAATCGTCAAACCCCGTTACCTCGAAGGGGGCAGGGGCCATGAACCTGTGGCCCTCGGTACGGTTGGAGGCGGTGAAGCCCTCGATCTCGAAGGGCACGACCTGACTGCCGGCCTCATCGGACAGAATGCAAACGATCCCCCGCAAGGGCCGGACCCAACGCAATGTTCCTGTGCCCCAACGCATCGACTTGGGCCACGGGAAATTGCGGATCACGTCTTCCAGCACTTGTGCGACGATTTCGGCGGCAGACCGGCCCGGCTTTTCAATAAGTGCAAAAAAGACGGCGCCCTTTTTATCGTCACGCTCGCTCAGTTGCTCACGGGTCAATCCGGTGGCGCGCAAAAAACCTTCGACGGCCTTGGCGGGGGCGTCGGTGCGGGGGCCTTTGCGCTCTTCGCGCTGCATCGGGCTTTGCCCAAGCAGCCCCTCGACGGTCAACGCCAGCCGCCGCGGTGTCGAAAAGGCAGCCGCACTCGCATAGGTCAGACCGGCCTCGACCAGTCCGTTGGTTATGCGGGTTTTAAGGTCGGCACAGGCGCGTGCCTGCATCCTGGCGGGGATTTCCTCGGACAGAAGTTCAATCAGAAGATCGGGCATTTATTGTGTTCCTTCCCGCGGGGGGCATCCTTGGGGGGCGGGCTTGCCATCGAAAACCTGCTCGCCACACGCGTTGATCTGGTGCCAGACATAGCCGCGCCCTTGCGCGTCGATGGCCACCACACGGTCGATGCCGTAAACAACGTTCGCCTCGCCGAGAAACGGCAGCATGTCGCCACCCGCAAGAGCATCGCCAATATCGTCAGCGTCAAAGCATTCGAACCAGCCCGGCCCAGTCAACGGCTCGGCTTCGGGATAGTCGACATAGGTCTCGGACAGCATCGCCTGGCTCATTTGTGTGGTAAAGCATGCCCGGTAGCGGATCGGAGAGGACCCTGCGTCAATTGCCGTGATCCCCGTGGCAAGGATAGGCTCGGGGGTGCCTGTGCTTAACGATGTCAACGCGACACCGCGTTGTTGGGCATCCGAGATTTCAGTGTAATAGCCGTAAACCTGAAAATAATAAATTCCGGCGCCGACCGCCAAAGCAATGATCATGATCGCGATCCCTACAATTTTACCGCTCATGATTGTTCACTCCATCCACCGGCTTCGGTCCGGATATAGGCGTCCACACACAGCTTTGCCAGATTGCGCACCCGCCCGATATAGGCCTGCCGCTCGGTCACCGAAATGACGCCGCGCGCATCCAGCAGGTTGAACAGATGGCTGGCCTTGATGCACTGGTCATAAGCGGGGTGCACCATGATAATCCGGCGTCCGGTCTTGGGGTCGGTGTCGGGCGCTTCGAGAATGCGTGCACATTCTGCTTCGGCATCCACGAAATGCTGCAACAATGTTGCGGTGTCGGCCTGATCAAAGTTCCAGCGGCTGTATTCCTGCTCGGTTTGCAGGAACACGTCGCCATAGCTCAGTGCGATGGGCGCATCGGGTTCATTATAGGGCATGTCCATCACATGATCCACGCCCAGCACATACATCGCAAGGCGTTCCAACCCATAAGTCAACTCTCCGGAGACAGGGTGGCAATCATGTCCGCCGACCTGTTGGAAATAGGTGAACTGGCTCACTTCCATGCCGTCACACCAAACCTCCCATCCAAGCCCCCACGCGCCCAGCGTCGGGCTTTCCCAATCATCTTCGACAAACCGGATGTCGTGCAGGTTCATGTCGATCCCGATGGCTGCCAGCGAGCCAAGGTAGAGGTCTTGCAAATCGGGTGGGGACGGTTTGATCAGAACCTGAAACTGGTAATAATGCTGCAACCGGTTCGGGTTTTCACCGTATCGCCCGTCGGTCGGGCGGCGCGACGGCTGCACATAGGCCGCTGCCCACGGGCGTGTGCCGAGCGAGCGCAACGTCGTGCCCGGATGAAAGGTTCCCGCCCCCACTTCCATGTCATAGGGTTGCAACACGGCGCAGCCCTTGGCGGCCCAGTAGCTTTGCAACCGTAGCAGGATTTCCTGAAAGCTGCGCGGTGCAGCCATCGTTACTGCTGTGGGATCGAAGCGTTTAACCTGTGCGTGCGGTTGTACCATTTCCGGGCCTCCGTTGATGCCGACGCGCGTGTCTTATGCAAGGGGCGCGGCAGGGTCAATGCGTGCACAGGGTTTGTGCGCGTTGTGGCGGGGGCGTGTGGCGGGGACGTGCGGCGGTGGTGTAGGGCGGTAATCGGGTTGATGTAACGGTCTTGTGCTATTTTCGAAACGCTTGCCGGCTGATATTTAAAAAACGGGTGCGTCTGGGATTTGACCTGTTATTCTCCCGCGGATTTATAGAGCGTCGCGACCGGTTGCGGTTCGAACAGGACGCGGAGTTGGAGAATTTGCTTTGAGACGTTTGTATTTCTTTATCTGGGTTGTGATTGTAACTCTTTCGGGGGGCTTTGGCATCGCGGGGGCTGCGCGTGCCCAGGAACAGGTCTGGGTTCAGATCGAGGCCCGGCCGACGCTTGAGCAGGCCGAGGTGCGCGCCCGTACCTATGCAGAGGCCTTTGCGAATGTGAACGGGTTCCGGATGGGATCGGGGTGGTATGCGATTGCGCTGGGCCCTTATTCGCGCAGTGCCGCCGAAAGCGAATTGCAGGTTCTGCGCGCCAACCGTTTGGTGGCGCAAGACAGCTTTATTGCCTTTGGTGATCTTTATCGGCAGCAATTCTGGCCACAAGATGCCGCCAACCGCACGATCGAGCCTGTCTCTGTTGCGCCGCTTGGCCAGCAAGACGGGGCGCAAGTGCCGATAAGTCAAACGCTTCCCGAGCCTGAGGCGATTGTCGCCCCGCGCGATGAGACCGAGCGCGAGGCCCGCCAGAGCGAGCGCACGCTGACCGAGCGTGAACGCAAGTTCTTGCAGGAAGCGATGCAATGGGAGGGATTCTATGCCGCCGCAATCGACGGTGACTTCGGCTCTGGAACACGCGGTGCCATGGCCAGTTACCAAGCCTCAAAAGGGTACGATCCAACCGGCGTGTTGACAACGCGTCAGCGTGACGAACTCGTGTCGTCCTACCGCGCCGTTTTCGCCGCGTTGGGCCTTGAATTGGTGTACGACCCGATTGCGGGAATCGAGATGTTGCTGCCTATGGGTATGATCGCGCGCGACCGCGAAGATCCGCCGTTCGTACGCTACACCAGCACAACCGACAAAGGTATCGAGGTGCTTTTGATCTCGCAGCAAGGCGATCAAGGCACGCTGTCGGGCCTTTATGATATTATGCAAACGCTGGAAATTGTTCCGCCAAACGGTGCACGCTCGCGCAGTGCGCAGTCTTTTGAGTTAAGCGGTCAGAACAGCACGCGCCAGTCCGTGACTTTTGCGCAACTTTCTGATGGCCATGTCAAGGGCTACACACTGGTCTGGAAGCCGCGGGATGCGGCCTTGATGGAGCGGATCGAGGCGCGGATGCGCGCCAGTTTCCGCACGGTGCCAGAGGTGGTTCTGCCCGATCTGGCGGGTGACGGTCTGGACCAGCAGATCGACCTGATGGCCGGTCTTCGTGTGCGGCGTCCCGAAATCTCCCGTTCGGGGGTCTTTGTCGACGGGGCAGGGGCGGTTCTGACGACGACGCAGGTTGTGGGCAGTTGCGAGCGGCTGACCCTTGCGCAGACACACGAGGCTGAAATCGTGGCCCGTCAGGACGCGCTTGGTCTGGTTCTGTTGCGCCCCAAAGAGCGGCTTGCGCCGGTGGGCGTTGCGGCATTTGGCGCGGCCTTGCCACGGCTGAAATCCGATATCGCGGTTGCGGGGTTCTCTTACGAAGACGTTCTGGAGTTGCCGTCGGTGACGTTCGGCACCCTTGCCGATGTTCGCGGACTGAACGGCGAAGAGAGCGTTCGGCGGCTTGATGTGGCGGCTTTGCCCGGCGATGCAGGCGGGCCGGTTTTCGACGCAACCGGGGCCGTGATCGGCCTGTTGCAGCCGCGGTTGGACCAAGACGGACGCAGCCTGCCCCAAGGCGTCAGTTTTGCGGTCGGCGTGCCCGGGATTACCACCTTTTTGTCCGGTGCGGGTATTATGGCCCGCACGGCGCCGCAGGACGCCGTTATCGCGCCAGAGGACCTTGAGACGCTGGCAGGCGGCATGACAGTTCTGGTCAGTTGCTGGAACTGAGCCTGAGGGCATGACAAAGCCGCCCTCGGGGATTCGCGTGACTGACGCGGCAGCGCGCGGGATGGCGCGCGATCTGATCAGTGCTGCGCGCTTTGGGGCTTTGGCGGTTCTGTCGCCTGAAACGGGGCGCCCTGTGGTCAGCCGTGTGGCGATTGCGACCACGCCGCAGGGAGCGCTGTTGACGTTGGTCAGTGATTTGTCTGGCCACACGGCGGCTTTGCGGCACGACCCGCGGTGCTCTGTGCTTGTGGGCGAGCCTGCAGGGCGTGGTGATCCGCTGACCCATCCGCGCCTGACGCTCGAGGCGGACGCCTGCTTTATCCGTAAGGGGGATGCAGGGTATCAGGCCCTGCGCGATCATTACCTGAAACACCGGCCCAAGGCGGGCCTTTACATCGATTTTATGGACTTTTCATTCGTGCGCTTCGATGTGACCCGTGCGCATCTGAACGGCGGCTTCGGCAAGGCGTTTGTTTTGTCGCCTGATGACTTGATGCAGGACTAAGGCACGTGCCGGGGCAGGTCACGCCCCCAGTTGTGGCTGCCGCAACACTTGTACGCCGTTGATCTGCCATCCGTCGGGAGCGGCAATCATCTCGTATTCAAGCACGTGCATCCGGCCGGCCTGATCGGTGATTATCACCTTTTGGAAAATTGCGTCCCCTTGGGCGCGGGTGTCGCCATAAGTGACATCGGCGGGGCGCCACACCATCGGATAGCCTTGTTGCACCATCATGCCGAATGTATCGGGCCCGCCGAACATGCGTTTGATCATCGGGGACGCAAAGGTATAAGCCCGCGCAAAGTCGTCTTGTCTGAAGGCGTCAAGCTGGTTTTGAATGATCCCTGTCACCGCCTGTTTCGGCAGGTCCTGCGCGTGAACAGAGGCTGGAGAAGCAAGCGCCCACGTCAGGGCGAAGGCGGTCAAAAACGGTTTCATCTGGCACGGCTCCTGTTGCAATTCGCTAAAAGTAGCATTGCAACAGGGCGCGTCAAATCACATTGGCGAAACGGGTATGCCTTGGGGGGCTATTCCGCAAGATCACCGGCGAGGGCAGCATCGATCAGGCGGGCGGTTTCCTGCACCCCGTAAAGTGCGATAAACCCGCCAAAACGGGGCCCCTGACTGGCCCCCAATAGCACCTCGTAGAGCGCCTTGAACCAGTCGCGCATCGGGTCAAAGCCGTGCGCGGTGCCAACGGCAAAGACCTCGGTCTGAAGCGCATCGGCATCAAGCCCGCCCGTCCAGCCGTGCAGACGGGTCGACAACTCGTCCAGTGCGGCGCGCTCGGTATCTGTCGGGTGGCGGTAGACTTTAGACGGCTTCACGAAGTCGTTGCAATAGCGCACAGCGAAACCGGCGGCTGCATCAAGGTCAGGATGTGTTTCGGCACGCGCGTCCGGCGCATAGCGGCGAATAAAGCCCCAAAGCTGGTCTTTGTCTTCTGCTCCGGCCACCGAGGCCAGATTGAGCAGCATCGCAAACGGCACAACCATGTGGCTTTCGGGAACATCCGTCCCATGGATGTGGAACACCGGATTGGACAGGCGCGCGGCGTCATCCTGTTTGGCATAGGCCTTGAGCTGTTGGTGGTATTCGTCGACCGCTTTTGGGATCACGTCAAAATGCATCCGCTTGGCGGTTTTCGGCTTTTGATACATGAAATACCCAAGACTCTCGGTCGCCGCATAGGTCAGCCATTCGTCGATGGTCAGGCCATTACCCTTGGATTTCGAGATTTTCTCGCCATTCTCGTCCAGAAACAGTTCGTAGGTGAAATGCTCTGGCGGGCGGCCGCCAAGAACCTTGCAGATTGCGTCGTAAATCGGCGTGTTGGGGTTGTGGTCCTTGCCATACATCTCGAAATCCACGTCAAGTGCTGCCCAGCGGGCGCCAAAGTCGGGCTTCCACTGCAACTTCACGTTGCCGCCGGTGACGGGCACGGTGCAATCAGTGCCGTCTTCGTCGGCAAAGGTAACCGTGCCGTCCTTGGCGTTGACCTCTTTCATCGGCACATAAAGCACGCGCCCTGAAATCGGTGAAATGGGCAAAAAGCATGAATAGGTCTCGCGGCGTTCGGGCCGCAGGGACTTGAGCATGATTTTCATGATGTCATCATACCGCGCAACGGCGCGTAACAGGATCTCGTCCATTTTGCCGGATGTGTAATACTCCGTCGCACTTGCGAAATCGTATTCAAACCCGAACGTGTCAAGAAAACGCAGCAACATCTTGTTGTTGTGATCCCCGAAACTGGGGTCTGTGCCGAAGGGGTCGGGCACGCTGGTCAGCGGTCTTTGCAGATGTTTGGCAAGTGCTACAGGGTCAGGCACGTTTTCGGGCACCTTGCGCATGCCGTCCATATCGTCGGAAAAGCACAGCAGTTTTGTCGGGATGTCGGAAATGATCTCGAAGGCGCGCCGGACCATCGTCGTGCGCTGGACCTCGCCGAAGGTGCCGATGTGGGGCAAGCCCGAGGGGCCATAGCCGGTCTCGAAGAGGACAAACCCTTTTTCAGGGGGCGTTTTCTCGACGCGTTTCAACACGCGTCTTGCTTCTTCGAAGGGCCAGGCCTTTGAGGTGAGAGCAGCGTCGCGCAGGTTTGACATGTCGGAATTCTCTTGATGGGGCGCAGGGCCCCGTGCCCTGATCGCGCCGTTATCTATTGCGGTGCGGGGCTCGCGTCAATAAATATGCAGGTGAACCGATCTAAAGGAGGCGCGACTGTGCCCAAATCAACCGCCCCGCTCACACCGCAAGACGCGCTGATTGCTGTAATGATAGGTGTTTCCGCATCGGATTCGTCGATCAGGACCAGCGAACTGGTCACCATCCAGAGGATTGTAAATCATCTTCCTGTATTTGCAGGTTATGATCAGGACCGGATGCAAAGAGTGTCGAAGGCCGTTTTCGATCTGTTCGAAGAGGAAGAGGGGCTGGATGCGTTTTTCGGGCTTTTGAAGAGCGTTCTGCCGGAGCAGTTGTTTGAAACGGCTTATGCACTGGCGTGTGATGTGGCAGCAGCAGACGGGCGGCTTGATCAACGCGAGCTGAGGCTGCTTGAGGAAATCCGGCACGAGTTCAACATTGACCGGTTGCACGGGGCGGCCATTGAACGCGGTGCGCGGGCCCGGCATATGGTCATTTAGCCGAGGGTGCTGTTCAGGGCGCGCGTTTGCGAGGGGGGCTCCCGCCAGATTGCCCCGTCCAAGGACGCAGCGATCTGTTGGGCATGGCGCCGCCCCCTGCGGGTGCGGCGCGGGCCTTTTTCAGGCTTTGGCTTCTCAATTGCAAGGCGTGGATGAAAGGTGCGGGCGAGGGTGCTCTTGTTCTGTCACTCGGGCCTGTATATAAGGCGCCTATGAACCGGCACATTGCTATATCCCAGCGAATTACCGGCCCGGCGCTTTGAGATCAAAGCGACCGGGATTTTTCGTTGTTATCGCGCCCTGAAAAGGCAGATTCCGCGCCCCTCATTCAAAGATATGATCGATCTGGTTGCGGATCGAGACAAGGAAACACCCGTCATGTGTGCCGATACGATCGCCCCCCAGACACCCGACTACAAGGCGACGCTTCGCCTTCCCAAGACAGATTTTCCGATGCGTGCGGGACTGCCCAAACGCGAGCCCGACTGGTTGGCCCGGTGGGAAGCGCTTGGTGTTTATGAAAGACTGCGTGAAAAGGCGCGCGCGCAGACACGTGTGCCGTTCACGCTGCACGATGGTCCTCCCTATGCGAACGGGCACTTGCACATCGGTCATGCGCTCAACAAGATCCTCAAGGATATGGTTGTGCGCAGCCAGCAGATGATGGGACGGGACGCGCGCTATATTCCCGGTTGGGATTGCCACGGCCTGCCGATCGAGTGGAAGATCGAAGAACAGTACCGCAACAAGGGCAAGGACAAGGACGAGGTCGATGTGATCGACTTTCGTCAGGAATGCAGGAAATTTGCCGAAGGTTGGGTGGATATCCAGCGTGACGAGTTCAAGCGGCTTGGCATCAGCGGCACGTGGGACAAACCCTATTTGACGATGGATTTCCACGCAGAGGCGACGATTGCCTCGGAGTTCCAGAAGTTTTTGATGAATGGCACGCTTTATCAGGGGTCCAAGCCCGTGATGTGGTCGCCTGTCGAAAAGACTGCGCTGGCCGAGGCCGAGATCGAGTATCACGAGCACAAGAGCCACACGATCTGGGTGCCGTTTAAAGTTGTTGCCGCCAGTATTTCTGGTGGACTTACAACACCGGGGGAATCTGATTTGCTAACGGCGCGAGTGGTTATCTGGACGACCACGCCCTGGACGATCCCGTCGAACAAGGCCGTCGCTTACAACCCCAAGATCGCTTACGGGCTTTACCGCGTTGACGCTACCGAAGTGGAAAGCTGGACTGCGGCGGGCGATCTGTACCTGTTTGCAGATACTCTGGCGGCCGGGACCCTAGCTAAGGCGCGCGTGACCGATTTTACCCGAGTGCGCGATGTAACCGAGGCCGAATTGGGCGGGCTGACACTGGCGCATCCGTTTGCGGGCATCGAGGGCGGGGATGGCTTTTGGGATTACGACGTGCCAATGATCGACGGCGATCATGTGACCGACGAGGCGGGAACGGGCTTTGTCCATACCGCGCCGTCCCACGGTGCCGATGATTACGAGGCCTTTGTAAAGCGCAACTGGCTGGACCGGATGACCTATAACGTCGGCGAAAGCTCGGAGTTCCTGCCCCATGTGCCGTTCTTTGCGGGCCTGCAAGTGCTCGATAACAAAGGCAAGGAGGGTAAGGCCAATACCGCCGTCATCGCCAAGCTGGTCGAGGCGGGTGGCATCATCGCGCGCGGTCAGGTCAAGCATTCCTATCCTCACAGCTGGCGCTCAAAGGCACCGGTGATCTTTCGCAACACGCCGCAGTGGTTTGCCGCGATCGACCGTCCCGTTGGTGACGGGCAGGACACTTACGGCACCACGATCCGCGAGCGCGCCTTGCGTAGCATCGACGAGTTGGTGACATGGACGCCTGAAAAAGGCCGCAACCGGCTTTTTGCGATGATCGAGGCGCGACCCGATTGGGTTTTGTCCCGTCAGCGCGC
>JBLIFE010000039.1:0-10917 GCA_047633515.1 Paracoccaceae bacterium
CAGGATCGCAAGGATCTGGGGTTCGCTATATCTGGTCAACTTCATTCAAAATCTCCTCATGCATTTTGCCGAGAAAATTCCACTTCCGCAGCCCCTTACTTTCGGGGGGGATTACCCCATGGCGGCGGGCATGGCAGGAGATCGTTCCGTTCTTTGCCTTCCCACCAGCAGTGCGGAAAATCATCAACACGACAAATGCGATTGAAAGCTTGAACAGGGTGATACGAAAAACCACCGAACACGCGGTAGCTTTCCAACAGACGACGCCGCGACAAAGCTGATCTACTTCGCCATCCGCAGTTTCGAGACGGCCGGTAGATGCGTCAGAGAATGGCCTCTCACACATGCAGGCATGTGCTGCCGGTAATAGTATGCCGCACGAAACCAGTTCGCTATTTTACACCCAGAACGGTTCAACAGATGACCCGTTCCAACTGCATGGGCTAAGCCTCATACACAGAGTTTCGGATGTTCCCCGGTGAGTGTCATTGCGCCCGCCCGCCCTATGCGCCGCGCGAACTCAACACACACTGGCGTCATCAGAAAAACCCCTTCCAAAGGGGCCCCCAGCCACAATGCTGCCTGTGACGCTCGCTAGCGACACCCCACAGCCAAGCGTCCACCATTTCTGCGAGGCATCAAAAGTAAACCGCCGTTGGGAACAAGCAAACAGCCACATGAAAACCGGCGTAAACCCGATAAGGCTCAGGGTATTTGCGGTGACCCAACGCGAGAAACCCGTTATGAAAGGCACTTCAAACAGCATATGTAGCACCGCTGCACTAGGAACAGCACCAACTATCGCGGCTGGCACAGCAACGAGTGTTAAAAACCGTAAGTAACTTTGTTCGGTATCCAAAGGGCGCGCCACCCCGAGAACGCGCCCGAACAGCACCGCTCCCAAAGCGGCTTGTGCCGCTCCGACCACCCCGAATGCCAGCGTCGCCGCAACCTGAATTTGCATCACCAGCGATGCCAGACACGCGCCGATAAAATGGCCAGCCAACAAAATCGGGCGGTATCTTGCGCCAGTCAAACATAGTGCAGCAAGCACAGGTGCGTACGGTCTCAAAATCGCCGAGTCCTGTCCCGACAAGTCATTCATCCACAGACTGAGCAGCGCAAGTCCAAAGCAGGCTATCGTGACAAACCCGAATTGTACCAGCCAGGCACGCCGCACTCAAGGCTGCCAAGATCGGGCCTTGATCGCGTTGAATAGCCGCCTGTTGGCCAAGGTCAAAAAAGGGTACGCGCAGTTTCATTTTCTGAAACTGCGCGACGTTTGTGTAAGGATCAACAAGGGGTTGCCGGATTATTCAGGTTTAAATCTGTACCGTGCCTGTGCCTTGATCGTGTGGCGCCGTGCGGGTTGGACCTAGACGTGTCGCTCCAGCATCATCTGCTTGATCGAAGAGATTGCTTTTGCCGGGTTCAATCCCTTTGGGCAGGCTTTGGCGCAGTTCATGATCGTGTGGCAACGATAAAGTTTGAACGGATCTTCCAACTCGTCAAGCCGCTCTGGTGTGGCTTCGTCGCGGCTGTCGATGATCCAGCGATAGGCGTGGAGCAAAGCTGCCGGACCAAGATAACGATCGCCGTTCCACCAGTATGACGGGCACGACGTGCTGCAACACGCGCACATGACGCATTCATACAAACCATCCAGCTTGGCGCGGTCATCGATAGACTGGCGCCACTCTTCTTTCGGGTGGTTCGTCTTTGTTTCAAGCCACGGCATGATGCTGGCATGTTGGGCGTAAAAGTGGGTCAGGTCGGGGATCAGGTCCTTGATCACCTCCATGTGGGGTAGCGGATAGATTTTTACGTCGCCTTTGACGTCAGCCATTCCGTGCAAGCACGCCAGTGTGTTGATGCCGTCGATATTCATGGCGCAGGATCCGCAAATTCCCTCGCGGCAAGAGCGCCGGAAGGTCAGCGTCGGATCGATCTCGTTCTTGATCTTGATCAGCCCGTCCAGAACCATGGGACCACAGGTGTCCATATCGACGAAATACGTGTCAACCTGCGGGTTTTTGCCATCATCGGGGTTCCAGCGATAGATCTGGAATTTGCGAACATTCGTGGCCCCGTCGGGTTTGGGCCATGTCTTGCCTGTCTTGATCGTCGAGTTTTTGGGCAGGGTGAGCTGAACCATGGGTGTCTCCTAGGCGAGTAGGGCTGGAACGCCGGTGGTTTCCAGACAATTGAGTGTTGCGCACAATACAAAGCCCGTAGGGCTTTGCGTCGCGTGATTTGTGACACCTTTGCCAATACTATCACATCCACCGGCAAAGGCGTGCGAACCCGCAGGGCCGCAGGGTGTGATCATTAATACACCCGCGCTTTTGGCTCGATCTTTTTCAAATCGATCCCGCCCTCGTTATGGCTGGTCAGCGGGTTCAGATGCACAGGACGGTAGGTCAGATCGACCTTGCCGTTGACCGTGGCCAACGTGTGTTTGCGCCATTCCACGTCGTCACGATTCGGATAATCTTCGTGCGCGTGAGCGCCCCGGCTTTCCTTGCGGGCTTCGGCACTGACAATCGTAGCCAGCGCGTTGGGCATCAGATTGCCAAGCTCGAAAGTCTCCATCAGGTCACTGTTCCAGACAAGCGACCGGTCGGTCACCTTGATGTCGTCCATCTTGGAGGCCACCGAATACATCGCTTCGACCCCTTTAGCGAGGGTCGCGTCGGTGCGGAACACGGCTGCGTCTGCCTGCATTGTCTTTTGCATCTCGAGGCGCAGTTCGGCGGTTGTGGTGGTGCCTTTGGCGTGGCGCGTGTCGTCAAAGCGGGCAAGTGCCTTGTCGAGGCTGGCCTGATTGAGTTTGGGGTTGGACGCTTCAGGGTCGACAATCGTGCCGGCCTTGATCGCGGCGGCCCGGCCAAACACCACAAGGTCGATCAGAGAGTTCGAGCCAAGCCGGTTGGCGCCGTGCACCGAGGCACAACCCGCCTCGCCCACAGCCATCAGGCCGGGAGTGATCGCGTCAGGGTTCTCTGGCGTCGGGCGCAGGACCTCGCCCCAGTAATTCGTCGGTATCCCGCCCATGTTGTAATGCACCGTCGGCAGCACGGGAATGGGATCTTTGCTCAGATCGACACCTGCAAATATCCGCGCACTTTCAGAAATTCCGGGCAACCGAAGATCAAGTGTTTCGGGCGGCAGGTGGTTCAGGTTCAGGTGAATGTGGTCTTTGTTTGGACCCACCCCGCGCCCTTCGCGGATCTCAATCGTCATGCAGCGGCTGACAACATCACGGCTGGCGAGGTCTTTGTAGGTCGGTGCATACCGCTCCATAAAGCGTTCGCCCTCGGAGTTGGTCAGATAACCGCCCTCGCCACGCGCCCCTTCGGTGATCAGGCAGCCTGCACCGTAGATACCCGTCGGGTGGAACTGAACAAACTCCATATCCTGAAGCGGCAGGCCCTGTCGAGCAACCATTCCGCCACCGTCGCCGGTACAGGTGTGTGCGCTGGTGGCGCTGAAGTAGGCGCGGCCATAGCCACCGGTGGCCAGTACGACCATCTTTGCGTTGAACGCGTGCAGGGTGCCGTCATCCAGCTTCCATGCCAGAACACCCTGACATTGCCCGTCCTCGGACATGATCAGGTCGGTTGCGAAATACTCGATATAGAACTCGGCATTGTTCTTGAGGCTCTGACCATAAAGCGTATGCAAAATGGCATGGCCTGTGCGGTCGGCAGCAGCACAGGTCCGCTGGACCGGAGGGCCCTCGCCGAATTGTGTCGTGTGCCCGCCAAAAGGCCGCTGGTATATCTTGCCGTCTTCGGTGCGCGAGAACGGCACGCCGTAATGCTCCAGCTCATAGACGGCCTTGGGCGCCTCGCGGGCCAGATATTCCATGGCATCGGTGTCGCCCAGCCAGTCCGAACCCTTGACGGTGTCGTACATGTGCCATTGCCAGTTGTCCGGCCCCATGTTGCTCAGGCTGGCGGCAATGCCACCCTGGGCGGCAACTGTGTGCGAGCGTGTTGGAAACACCTTGGTGACACATGCGGTGCGCAAACCTTGCTCGGCCATGCCGAGTGTCGCGCGCAGCCCTGCGCCACCGGCCCCCACGACAACAACGTCATATTCGTGATGTGTCAGCTCATAAGAAGCAGTCATTCAAACTCTCCGATACGGATCATAATGCCAGTCGGACCAGGGCAAACAAGCCCGTGGCCATTGCGCCGTAACTGACGCAGATCATGGCGATAATTAGAAGCTTTCGCGTGCCGCCCTGAGTGTAGTCCTCAATGAGGACCGTCACGCCGCGGCGGAAATGGTCAAAACCCACAACAAGCATCAACGCGGTGACAATTGCCGGGAAAGGCCGGGAAAAATGCGCCAGCACATCGGCATGGCTTTCGCCGACCATCGTGCCGAAAGTCAGCAGAAAAAGTGGCACAAGGATCAGCAGTGCATAGCTGCTGATTTGCATCCGCCAGTGATGCTCTGTTCCGGTTTTCGCCGAGCCAAGCCCGACGGCGCGTTTGCGGTCTGTTATGTAAGCCATGCAAGCGATCCTTTACAGAATAACGATTGTGATAAGCGTCAAAAGCACCGAGCCGCCGATGACGGCCCAGCCCAGTTTTTCTGCCGTTTCGATATCCAGCCCGCGACCGGTGTCCCAGTACAGGTGACGCGCACCCGCCAGCGTGTGATACCACAGCGCCCAGATGGACCCGAGCATAACGAGTTTGCCAAAGATCGATGTGATGACCCCGTCAGCCACCGCGAATTGCGCAGGCCCCGTAGCCGCCGCCAGCAACCACCACACTACAAGAATGGAACCCACAAGCAGAGCATTTCCTGTCAGCCGCGTCAGGATCGACGTCATGGACGTCAGTTGCGGACGATAGACCTGCAAATGAGGAGAGAGTGGGCGTTTGCCTTGCTTTACATCTGCCATGGCGCGATTCCCTATTTGATGGCGAACATCGACCAATCGGGCCGGACTACTTCATTCTATACGACTAACTAGCGTTTTTTGCGAGAGTGTCACGCATCCCGCGGCCCGCTAGGCGCGGTCTTTTGGCGCAATGCAGCAAAAAAATCCAATCTGTGATCACACGAAGAAATTTTGTGATCACGCCAAATTTGCGGTTGCGCTAACGGTTTGCGCTGGCGGCGATGGTATCTTCAGATGGCCATTTTCAGCGTGTGGCGGGCCGTCGGGTCGTGGTGCTTTGCACCGTTTCGGGCCGGCCTACCCTTCGATCAAAACCTTGACTTACGTTGCGGTCACGCAAAAGACTTGGAGAGTTTGCGGTGCGCGCTGCCTGTATCGGCAGCGCGCACCGGTAATCTTTACGACAGCGAAGAATCGATCGCTTTGCAGGCTTCGACAAGACCTTTGACAGCAGCAACAGAGCTGTCGAACATCTCCTGCTCGTCCTTGGTCATCTTGATGTCGATCACTTTCTCGACGCCGCCGGCACCGATGATAGTGGGAACACCCACATACATGCCCTTCAGGCCAAGCGCGTCTTCAACATAGGCGGCACAGGGCAGAACCCGTTTTTGATCCTTCAGATAGGCTTCTGCCATCTCAATCGCGCTGGTGGCGGGGGCGTAATAGGCCGAGCCCGTCTTGAGCAGGCCAACGATTTCGGCACCGCCGTCGCGTGTGCGCTGGATGATCGCATCCAGACGGTCCTGGGTAAGCCAGCCCATGTCCACCAGATCGGGCAGCGGAATGCCGCCAACGGTCGAGTAGCGCGCCAGTGGAACCATCGTGTCACCGTGACCACCCAGAACAAAGGCCGTTACGTCGCGCATGGAAACGCCCATTTCGACTGACAGAAAATGGCGGAAGCGGGCGGAATCAAGCACACCGGCCATGCCACAGACTTTTTCGTGGGGCAGCCCGGAAAATTCGCGCAAGGCCCAGACCATCGCATCAAGCGGGTTGGTGATGCAAATAACAAAAGCATTCGGGGCGTGATCGCGAATGCCTTCTCCGACCGATTTCATGACCTTCAGATTGATACCCAGCAGGTCGTCGCGGCTCATGCCCGGCTTGCGCGGGACACCTGCGGTCACGATGCAGACATCTGCTCCGGCGATATCGGCATACGATTGCGTGCCGCTCATGCGCGCATCGAATCCCTCGGAGGGGCCTGATTCCGCGATATCGAGTGCTTTTCCTTCGGGCGTGCCCTCGGAGATGTCGAAAAGCACGACATCGCCAAGTTCCTTCATTGCAGCAAGATGCGCAAGAGTGCCGCCAATCTGCCCTGCGCCGATGAGGGCTATTTTGGGTCTGGCCATTGTTGATTGTCCCGTGGTTGTTGGCTTTGCCCTTTGGCGTAGCCGTTCGCGGGCTTCGGTGCAAGCGCAGCATTATCTCAGGTCGCCGGTATATCGGGCTGGAACAGGGGCGGGCATTTGTGATCTAGGGTTGGAACAGTCAAAGGAAGCGTTATGTTCATACCAGACCCGATGATCTTTGCCGTTGCCATTCCGGCGGTTTTCTTTGCGGGAATGTCAAAGGGCGGCTTTGGTTCGGGGGCTGCCTTTGCGGCGACGCCTATTTTGGCGCTGGTGCTCGATCCGCGCATGGCGCTGGGGGTAATGCTGCCGTTGTTGATGCTGATTGATGTCGTGACGCTCAATTCGTTCTGGAAAAAGTGGCACGCGCCCTCCGCCAAGGTGCTGGTGCTGGGGGGCATTCCGGGTGTTGCGCTTGGGGCGCTGCTTTATCAGATCGCGAATGCGGACGTGTTTCGATTGCTGATCGGTGCAGTGGCCCTGCTGTTTGTGCTTTATCAGTTCGCACGCGCACAAGGGTGGCTGGTTGTTGCGGTCCAGCCATTCAACGCGCGCTCGGGTCTGATGGCGGGTGTTGTTGCGGGGTTCACCAGTTTCATCAGTCACGCAGGTGGCCCGCCGGTCGCTATTTTCCTGTTGTCGCAGGGCATGTCGAAAACGACGTTTCAGGCGACAACAGTGTTGACCTTCTGGGTGGTCAATATCCTTAAATTCGTGCCCTATTCTTTTCTGGGCATATTTAGTGTGCAGACCTTGATGATTGATCTGTGGATGGCTCCAGTGGCCGTCTTGGGTGCCTATGTGGGCATATGGGCCCATCGTCACGTCCCCGAGCGGCTTTTTTTCAGCGTTACTTATGTCATGCTTGTCGCCTCGGGCAGCAAGCTGATTTATGACGCTTTAACCTGATTCGGGCCTGTTCGCGGTCCTGCAGGAGACAATTGCAAGGCTTCAAGCGTCTTTGTCGAGCGTTGAAAAAGTATTTTCCGTCAACATCTCAAAGGCTTGACCGGATGCGACGAGGCAGGTCACACCGTTGGCAGAGGTCACAGTAATCGTCCAAGTGCCTGTCTCTGCCGAGGCAAATACTTCGATCACGGCGTTGTTTGCACCTAAACCGATAGATTGACGCGTCTCGCCGTATCCTTCGGCCAACCGGTCAACGATTTTTTCACGCTTGCCGCAATTGGCGGCATTCTGGGCCTGCACGCTTCCCACCGAAAGTATGACTAGGCTGACTGCAATAGCTACTAGATTTCTCATCTCCGTTCCTTTCCTGAATGCGCCCAAGTGGGGTCTGAATGGCCATTCGGGTACTCCTGAATGGCAGAATGGCTTGGTGCGCCGATGCTGTGTCTGGTCGGGCGGTGCAGGGGGCTTATATGCCGGCGATGCCGCCAAAAGGCTCCTTGATGCCCGAAACTGATTTAATCTTGCGGCATAAGCGCTTAAAACAGGTTAATGCTGCGCACGCATTGTGACGGCTTGGTTTGGAAGGCTGGTGGGGGGCTAGTCTTGCATATCGGGAATATTGGCCATATCCGCGATTTGAGGTCCTTTTTTGGCCTACTGCAAACCAAGTCCACCAAGGACGTCTGATACCGGAGAGAATCATGTCTGCAATCTCGCGTCCGACCCGTTCTGTGCTGTATATTCCGGGGTCAAAACCGCGGGCGCTGGAAAAGGCCAGGACCCTGCCGGTCGATGCGATCATCTTTGATCTGGAGGATGCCGTTGCGGTCGATGAAAAGGCCAACGCGCGTAATCTGCTTGCGCAGGCTTTGATCGCGGGGGGCTATGGACGACGGTTCCGGATCGTGCGCCTGAACGGGATGGACACGCCATGGGGACGTGATGACCTTGAGGCGCTGATGGCGGTCGGGCCGCAAGCAGTACTTTTGCCCAAGGTCGAAACGATCGCACAGGTTGTCGAAGTGGTTGCCCGGCTCGAGGCACACCCGGCCTGTGCCGACACGCAAGTCTGGGCGATGATAGAGACAGCCGCCGGTGTTCTGAACGCTGCCGCTTTGGCAGGGGCGCCGCGGATGGCGGGCTTTGTGATCGGTACGAACGATCTTGCAAAAGAGCTGAATTGCCGGTTCCGTCCAGATCGCCTGCCGTTGCAGGTTGCGCTGCAAACCTGCCTTTTGGCGGCGCGCGCGGCGGGGATCGTGTGCCTTGACGGGGTTTATAACGCCTTCAAGGATGATGACGGTCTGCATTTGGAATGTGAGCAGGGGCGTGACCTTGGCATGGACGGAAAAACGTTGATCCATCCAGCGCAAATCGCAATTGCAAACACTGTTTTCGCCCCCTCAGAAGAAGAAATCGAACTGGCGCATCGTCAGATCGCCGCGTTTGAAGCAGCCGAAGCAAACGGGCTGGGCGTGGCGGTCGTGGATGGCCGGATCGTGGAAAACCTGCACATAGTCACGGCGCGGGCGACCTTGGCAAAGGCCGTGGCGATAGCCCAATTGAATCAAGAAATGGAGACAAACTGATGGCATTATTGATTGCTGGTATCGTTCTGTGGGTCGTTGCCCATTATTTCAAACGCATGCTCCCTGATCGGCGGGAAAACATGGGTAATTCCGGTCGCATCGTTGCGACGGTTTTGATTGTGGCAGGACTGGTGCTGATGGTGCTGGGCTACCGTGGAGCAGAGTTTATTGCAGTTTGGTCGCCGCCTTCTTTCCTGACACACGTAAATAACCTTGCAATGGTCGGTGCCATTGTCTTGTTTGGCATGAGTGCCACGACGGGGCGGCTGCGCGGGCGCTTCCGGCACCCGATGCTGGGCGCGGTCATGGTCTGGGCTGTGGCGCACCTGCTTGTGAACGGTGATCTGGCGTCTATTGTTTTGTTCGGTTCGATGCTGTTGTGGGCGGTGGGCTCGGTCGTTTTGATCAACCGCGCCGGCCCTTGGGACCGTCCCGCACCGGGGGATGCCAAGAACGACATCAAGCTTGCGATAATCTCGGTCGTTGCTTTCGTGGTGATGGTCGGCGTTCACAGTGCGCTTGGCGTCAATCCATTCGGTTGAATTTTGGGAGCACGACATGCAGATATATCGCCTTCTCACGGCTGATGACACTTCCGCCTTTTGTCACAAGGTCTCTGCGGCACTCGCAAAGGGATGGGTGCTGTACGGTGATCCGACCTATGCCTATGACCAGTCGAACGGTGTCATGCGCTGTGGTCAGGCTGTGATCAAAGAGATCGACACGCCCTATGCGCCGGATATGAAACTCGGAGAGCAATAATGGTCGCGCCAAAAGCCAAAACGAACGGTGGCCGGTTCTTTGAGGATTACACCCTTGGCGAGGTGATCGAGCACGGCGTGCCCCGCACCCTGAGCGAAGGCGAGCGCGCTTTGTACCACGCGCTTTATCCGGCGCGCCATGCGCTGTCGTCGTCGGACCTGTTTGCACAGAACTGCGGGCTCGAGGCGTCTCCGCTTGATGATCTGATCGCTTTTCACACTGTGTTCGGTAAAACGGTTCCTGATATCTCGATCAACGCGATTGCCAATCTGGGCTATGCCGAGGGCCGTTTTCTGCAACCCGTCTATCCGGGCGATACCCTGCGCGCGGTGTCACAGGTGATTGGCCTCAAGCAGAATTCCAATGGCAAATCCGGTGTTGTTTATGTGCGCACTACCGGCTTGAACCAGATGGAAGAGCCGGTGCTCGATTATGTGCGTTGGGTCATGGTGCGCAAGGGCGATCCCGATGCGCCCGCCCCCGAAACGACCCTTCCCGATTTGGCCCCTGCGCTGGGTCCGCACGACCTCAGGGTGCCGGAGGGGCTTGATTTTTCGACCTATGATTTCACCCTCGCCGGAGAGCCGCACCGATTGGGCGATTACACCGTGGGCGAGCAGATCGACCATGTGGACGGCGTCACCATCGAAGAGGCCGAGCACATGCTTGCCACACGCCTGTGGCAAAACACGGCCAAGGTGCATTTCGATGTTACCAACCGCCCCGATGGCCAACGGTTGATCTATGGCGGGCACGTGATCTCGATGGCGCGGGCCTTGTCGTTCAACGGGCTTGCCAATGCCCAGCTTATCGCAGGCATCAATGCCGGTGCTCATGCCAACCCGTGCCACGCGGGCGACACGGTCCGCGCATGGAGCGAAGTGCTGGAGACGGCAAAGTTGTCCGCACCCGGGGTTGGTGCGATCCGTCTCAGGCTTGTGGCCACAAAGGGCGGGTCGCCCTTCGTTCTGCGCGACGGTTTGGGAAAATATCTGCCCGAAGTTTTGCTTGACCTCGACTATTGGGTCTTGGTGCCATGCTGAGTGTTGTCGGGAAAACCAAGGCTTTTTAATGATTCTCCCAGTTGCATCCTGTTTTGTGATCACGCAAATTTCGCTGTGATCACAAAACCGGTTTTTTTGATCCATTCCGCCCTGTTTTGTCAAATTGGCGTTTCGATACGATGCCAAGTTGTGCCAACTGGAGGCAATAACAGCAGAACGGGACAGTTTTTTGAATATCCATGAATATCAGGCGAAGGTTTTGCTTCGCGAGTATGGTGCGCCGGTTTCTGACGGGCGGGTTGTTTTGAAGGCCGAGGACGCCAAGACGGCTGCAGGCGAGCTGGATGGTCCTGTCTGGGTTGTGAAGG
>JBLIFE010000040.1:0-10875 GCA_047633515.1 Paracoccaceae bacterium
TTGCTTGCGCCTCTGGCGGGAATTACGGATCTGCCGTTCCGGCAGGTTGTGTCGGAATTTGGAGCAGGTCTTGTTGTGAGTGAAATGGTGGCAAGTCAGGAAATGGTGCAGGCCAATGCAAATATGCGCGGCCGTGCAGAGTTGGGGCTTGGCGTGGCGCGCACGGCGGTTCAACTGGCCGGTCGGGATGCCTATTGGATGGCCGAGGCCGCGCGTCTTGTTTCGGCTAATGGGGCCGCACAGATCGACATAAATATGGGTTGTCCCGCAAAGCGTGTGACCAGCGGTTTGTCCGGCTCTGCTTTGATGCGGGATCTTGATCACGCCTTGTCCCTGATCGAGGCCGTGGTCGGGGCGGTTGACGTGCCCGTCACGCTCAAGACCCGCCTTGGCTGGGATGACACGTGCCTGAATGCCGACGAATTGGCGCGCAGAGCAGAAGCGGCGGGGATTGCAATGATTGTCATTCATGGTCGCACGCGGTGCCAGTTTTACAAGGGCAAGGCAGATTGGGCGGCCGTCGCAGCCGTAAAACGGGCGGTGAACATTCCGGTGATTGTGAACGGTGACATTACGGACGCCACTACCGCACGGGCGGCTCTGGCGGCGTCTGGGTGTGACGGGGTTATGGTTGGCCGCGGTGCTCAGGGGCGCCCGTGGATGCTTGCCGAGATCGCATCCGAGCTTTTCGGGAAAGATGCGCCGGTGGTGCCGTCCGGGGCCGCGTTTGCTGATTTGATCTGCGCCCATTACGAGAGCATGCTGTCGTTTTACGGCACCAAACTTGGCGTAAAAGTCGCGCGAAAGCATCTGGGTTGGTATCTTGACGGTGTGGCGCTGGCTGCACCGGAGCGTCGGGAGATCCTGACGCAAAGTGTGGCTGCGCAGGTTTTGTTGCTGGTTCAAAACGTCCTTGCCTCGGCGCCTTCCCTTAGACAAGAGACCGCAGCATGACCCATTTGACCGACAGTATCTGGTCAGCACTGCCGACACCGGCCGTACTGGTCGATGCACAAGACCGTATCATCGACATCAACCCCGCGGGCGAGGCGTTTTTGAACGCGACTGCCCGCGTGCTCAAGCAGCTTCCGATCTGGGACCGGCTGATGATCGACGCGCCTTTGGAGGAAAGTTTTGCGCGTGTGCGCGACGCCCAGTCCCCGCTTGTGCTCAATGATGTCTACGTCGGCACTGGCGACCGGCCCCCGGTGCGGTGTACTGTCCAGATTGCGCCGGTCATGGAGGACGGCCAGACCCTTATTTTTCTGATTACGCCGCGGGACCTTGCGGAACGGATCGGCAGATCGCAATCCGCCGAGACGGCTGCCAAATCAGCCATTGGGATGGCCGAAATGCTCGCCCACGAGATCAAGAATCCGCTGGCGGGAATTACAGGGGCGGCCCAATTGCTGAGCATGGGGCTTAGCGGTGAAGATCGCGAGTTGACCGATCTTATCGTGGCGGAAAGTCGCCGGATCGTTAAATTGCTGGATCAGGTGGAGCAGTTTGGTAACCTTAGGCCGCCGCTTTGCAAAGCTTTGAATATTCACGATCTTCTTGATAGGGCAAAGAAATCTGCTATGGTCGGCTTTGGCGCGCATATGCAGTTCGAGGAAGAGTTCGACCCGTCGTTGCCGCCGACCTTTGTGGACGGGGATCAAATCCTGCAAGTCTTTCTGAACTTGCTGAAAAACGCCTCCGAGGCCTCTTCGGGAAGTGCTGGCACAATCCGGCTGCACACCTTTTACGACCCTGCATTGCGGGTGCGCCGCAAGGATGGCAGCTGGGCTCAGGTGCCTATTCAGGTAGAGATTATCGATAACGGCCCGGGCTTGCCGTCCGAAATTGCCGGAGATATTTTCGAACCGTTTGTTTCCGGAAGAGAGAATGGCACTGGGCTGGGGCTTGCACTTGTGTCAAAAATTGTGACGGACCATCATGGATGGATATCTGTAGATAGTGTCCCCGGAAAAACAGTGTTCCGCATTTCCTTGCCGGTTGCGACCGACACCACGCATTTTGACAATTTTGAGGAAGCTTCCTGATGGACGGTACCATTCTTGTTGCAGACGACGATCGCACGATCCGGACCGTTCTTACTCAGGCGCTGACGCGTGCGGGTTGCAAGGTCCACGCGACCTCTAGCCTTGTGACGCTGATGCGTTGGGTCGAAGAGGGAAAAGGCGATCTGGTGATTTCGGATGTGGTAATGCCGGATGGCAACGGTCTGGAGTGTCTGCCGCGGATCAGCAAGGAGCGGCCCGGCTTGCCGGTCATTATTATCTCTGCGCAAAACACGATCATGACAGCCATTCAGGCCGCCGAAGCCGAGGCCTATGATTACCTGCCAAAGCCGTTTGACCTTCCTGATCTGATGAAGCGTGCCGCGCGGGCGTTGGAAACCAAGCGGCGCGCGCCATCTTCCTTGCGGGCCAAGCCCGATAGCCAGACACAAGAAAACGATGACTTGCCGCTTGTCGGGCGCACGGCTGTAATGCAGTCGCTCTACCGGTTGGTGGCGCGGGTGATGAATACCGATCTGTCGGTGATGATTACGGGCGAAAGCGGGACCGGAAAGTCGCTTATGGCGCGCGCGATCCATGACTTTTCAGATCGGCGCAACATGCCGTTTGTGATCGCCGGATCGGCGGAATTGCAAGGGATCGAGGGGCCGTCTTCGGTTGTGGCACGGGCACGTGGTGGTTCGATCCTGTTTGACGAGGTGGGCGATCTTGATCATGACGCACAGGCGCGGATTGTGCGGGTGCTGGATACTTTTGTTGATACCTCGCCCCGGATCATGGCCACAAGCCAGGGCGATCTGACTTCGAAAATGGAGGCGGGCAATTTTCGTCAGGACTTGTTCTATCGTCTTGGCGGCGTGGCGATCACAGTACCGTCGCTGCGGGAGCGGGTGGATGATATCCCGCTGCTGTCAGATCATTTCCTCAAGCGTTCAGAGCGCGACGGGCTGTCACAGCGACGGTTCTCTGAGCCTGCGATGGATTTGATCCGCTCCTACAGCTGGCCCGGAAATGTCCGACAGCTTGAAAATACCATTCGTCGTCTGATCGTGACCTCGCCTGAAGAAGAAATCGGTCTTGCAGAGGTCGAACTGGTGCTGGGCAGCCAACCCGAGATCGAGCCTTTTGTCGGTGGCGGAGAGGGCGAAAAGCTGTCTGCCTCGGTGAACAAGCATTTGCGCCGCTACTTCGACCTTCATGGCGGAGTGTTGCCATCGCGGGGGCTTTACCAACGTATCCTCAAAGAGGTCGAAGGCCCCTTGATCGAGATCGCACTGGACGCGACGGGTGGCAATCAGGCGAAATGCGCCGATCTGCTGGGCATAAACCGAAATACCTTGCGCAAGAAGATTACAGACCTCGATATTCGCGTGACACGGCGCCGTAAATTGATGTAAAACAGCAACAGGGCCGTGGCCAGAAGGACGCACTTCAAAAATCGTCCACGGATATTTTGTGGCTTGCCGCGATAGCGGCACAACATCATGAGGCACGCGGTGGCATTCCTCGCAAGGCGGTTCAACTGGGAAACTCTGGCGCGTATGCGCCATTTGCGGCGATATCAAAATGCCGCAACACTGGGCTTTGTGGGGCTTGGTCCTGTTTTGGTGGCTGCGACCTTTGTCATACTCGGGCCTTTGGCATCTGCGGGCAGCTCGCCGGCCTTGCGGCTGATCCTGCTGGCCGATCTGGTTTACGTGCTTGCAGTGGCGGCGCTTATCCTGATCCGTGTGGCGCGGATGATTGCTGCACGGCGCGCGCGCTCGGCGGGATCGCAACTGCACCTGAGGCTGACCGTTGTGTTTGTGGGTATCGCGCTTGTCCCGACGATTATGGTTGCAGTCTTTGCGGGGCTGACAATCAATATCGGGCTCGAAGGCTGGTTTTCAGAGCGTGTGCGCAACGTGATCTCCAACTCCCTGTCTGCGGCACAAGCCTATGAGGCCGAACATCGCACGGATTTGTCGGATGATACGGTGATCCTTGCGGGGTATCTCAACACGGCGCGCACGATCCGCTACATGACTTTTGACGGCGATTTGCGCCAGATCCTGACACAAGGACAGACACAGATACAACGCGGCCTGCATGAAGCCTATGTGATCAACAGCGATGGCGACATCCGCGTGCGCGGCGAGCGTTCCTATCTGTTCGACTTTGAGCGCCCCGAACCGGAGCTGATAATCACCGCAGGCAGCACGGACCCCATCATTATCGAGGACTGGGACAACAACGAATTTCGCGCGCTGATCAAGCTTGAAGCCTATCCGGATCATTACCTTTATGTCAGCCGGATTGTGGATGGTGAAATCCTTAAATTGCTTGATGAAACCCGCGAAACTGTCGGCTTGTATCAACAACTTGAAAATGACCGCGGGCGCCTCGTGTTCGAATTCAGCCTCTTGTACCTCGGGTTTGCCGTGATCCTTTTGCTGGGATCCATCTGGGTTGGTCTGTTGTTTGCGGAACGGTTGTCGCGCCCCGTGGGTCGGCTTGCGGGTGCGGCGCAACGCGTGGGGTCGGGGGATCTGTCGGTGCGAGTGGTCGAGGAAGAGGGCGATGACGAAATTGCCACCCTTGGCAGGATTTTCAACAAGATGACCCGTCAGTTAAAGGGACAACGCGACGACTTGCTTGAAACAAACGCCCAGATCGACGCGCGGCGGCGGTTGTTCGACAGTGTCCTGTCCTCGGTGACTGCGGGTGTTATCGGGCTGGATCCTGACGGGCATGTGACGTTCATGAACAGGTCTGCCTTGCGTTTGCTGGGCATTGAGGAGGGTGTGGAAATCCAATCGGGCTTTATCCGGTCAAACCCTGAAACGCGCACCGGGAACAGTGGCGACCATGCTCTTGGTCATGTGGTGCCCGAGTTTGCCGGCCTGCTGGAGCGGATGCGCAGCGGTGAACGCGATGTGGCGCAAGAAGAGGTCCGCCTGACCCGTGATGGCACGCTTGAAAGTCTGTTGGTCCGCATGGCGCGACGTCAGACCGAGGAGGGCGGTCTGGAAGGATATGTTGTTGCCTTTGATGACGTCACTGAACTGGTTAGTGCCCAGAGGATGGCGGCATGGGGCGATGTCGCGCGCCGGATTGCCCACGAGATCAAGAACCCGCTGACCCCGATACGGTTGTCCGCAGAGCGCCTGCAGCGCAAATTTGCGTCGAAGCTGGGGGATGATGGTGCAGCACTTATTCAGATGACAGATGTTATTATCCGGCAAACCAATGACTTGCGGCGGATTGTTGATGAGTTTTCCAAGTTTGCCCGCATGCCGGAGCCCGAGCGGCGTGAGTGCGACCTGACCCGTTTGGTGCGCGATGCCGTTGTGTTGCAGTCACAAACTCTCGGAGCGGCACTCAGAGCGGACTTACCCGATCATCCGGTCCTGATCGAACTGGATAGTACGATGATTGGTCAGGCCTTGACGAACCTTATTAAGAACGCAGGTGAAGCAATTGAATCCTTGCAAGAAAGTGACGAGACACCCGAAGAGTACCTTCCGAGGGTTGACGTGACCCTGACAGGTGGCGACGGCCACGCCATAATTACGATTTCGGACAACGGTATCGGTCTTCCGGCGGATAAGTCCCGCTTGTTCGAGCCCTACGTGACGACACGCGCCAAAGGCACCGGACTTGGCCTTGCGATCGTCAAGAAGATCATCGAGGAGCACGGCGGCACCTTGGAATTGAAAGATGCGCCGGTTTTTGATGGAAATATACACCGGGGCGCGTTGGCACGTATCGTGCTTCCGCAGGCGGTCCGGTTGCCGCAAGCCGCAGAATAAACGAAGGAGAGCAATGCCATGAGCGACATTCTTATCACCGATGATGAACGCGATATTCGTGAACTGATCAGCGATATCCTTCGTGACGAGGGCTTTCAGACACGCATGGCCGCAAATGCCACGGAATGCATGGATGCAATTGATGTGGCCCCGCCGGCTTTGATGATCCTCGATATCTGGCTCAAGGACAGCCATATGGACGGGATTGATATCCTCAAAACGGTCAAGCGCAACAATCCCGATATACCTGTGGTCATCATTTCAGGGCACGGCAATATCGAAATCGCCGTCGCCGCAATCCGGCAGGGTGCCTATGACTTCATTGAGAAACCTTTTAACATTGATCAATTGCTGGTTGTTGTCCGAAGAGCGATGGAGACTGCGCGGTTGCGGCGCGAGAACGTAAAACTGCGCCGCAAGGATATCTCTACGGCTGACTTTATCGGATCAAGTCCGGCCTTCAAGGTCTTGAAATCAAATCTGGACAAAGTGACCAAGTCAAATGGCAGGGTCATGTTGACAGGCCCGTCGGGGGCGGGAAAAGAGGTCGCAGCACGGTATATCCATGCGCAATCAAATCGGGCATCGGGCCCTTTTGTCAGTGTAAATTCGGCGTCAATCGCGCCGGAACGGATGGAAGAGGTTCTGTTCGGACGCGAAAGCCGTGAGGAGGGGATTGCACAAGGATTGCTCGAAGAAGCCAACGGCGGGTTGCTTTATTTCGACGAGGTGGCCGAGATGCCGCTTGGCACCCAGTCGAAAATTCTGCGAGTTCTCGTGGAGCAGCAGTTTCAAAGGGTTGGAGGCTCCGAGCGTGTCCGGGTAGATTTACGGGTGATTTCGAGCACGAACAAGGACTTGGATGTTGAAATTTCAGAGGGACGTTTCCGGCAGGAACTGTTCCACAGGCTCAATGTTGTGCCGATACGTGTGCCCGGGCTGGAGGAGCGACGTGAGGATATCCCCGAGCTTGCCGGATATTTCCTGAAGACGTTGAACGAGACACAGGGCTTGCCGCTTAGGACGCTCACCGACGAGGCGGTCACACTGCTTCAGACGATGCACATGCCGGGCAATGTGAGCCAGCTTAGAAATGTTATCGAACGCGTGTTGATCCTGGGTGATTCAACGGGGCCGATCATGGCCAAGGAGCTTCAGGGGTTGGAAACCGCAGAGCCTGATGACGGGCGGGTTGTGTTGTCGGGTGCTCTTGCGACCTTACCGTTGAGAGAGGCACGAGAGCTTTTCGAACGTGAATATTTGTTGACCCAGATCAACCGGTTCGGAGGTAATATCAGCCGAACGGCGACCTTTGTCGGGATGGAGCGTTCGGCGTTGCACCGCAAGTTGAAGTCTCTTGGGGTTGTGACCTCAAGTAAGGCCGGGGGCCGTGTGGCGCATATCGAAGACCTTTCCGGTGATACAGAGAATTCTGACGCGTTTATAGCCGGTTAACGCCGATGTTTCTTAGGGAGTCGCGTTGACAGCGCCGTGGGCGAATAGGGCAACGGGGCGCTCCCGCCATTTTATCGGCCCTGCGGACCAAGAAAATGTTGGGGGTGGCAGGTGGACATGTCCACCTGTGACTGCTTGGCAGGTGGTGCTCTTGTGCGTGACAGCGTGGGAATTGACGCTGCTGTGTGGCCGTGTCATGCGTAGCGCTAAGTGAACATCCCAAGGACGGCGCATGAAGGTTATTATTTGCGGTGCAGGGCAGGTCGGTTGGCAAATCGCGCGGCATCTGTCGGGCGAGCAGAACGATGTCACGGTTGTGGACAATAATGCCGATCTGGTGCGCCGCGCCACGGATACTCTTGATGTTCAGGGAATTGCTGGCTTCGCCAGCTATCCGGACGTGCTGGACCGGGCAGGCGCGCGCGATGCCGATATGATCATTGCCGCGACCTATTCCGACGAGGTCAATATGGTGACTTGTCAGGTGGCGCATTCTGTTTTTGCGGTTCCACGCAAGATCGCACGGCTGCGCAGCCAGTCGTATCTGACGGCGATCTATTCCGATCTTTACCGGCGCGACCACATGCCGATCGATGTTGTGATCAGCCCCGAGCGTGAGGTCGCAGAGGCGGCCCTGCAACGGCTTGCGGCACCTGCGGCTTTTGATACCGAAAGTTTTCTGGGTGGGAAGGTGCAATTGCTTGGCATCAGCCTCGAGGCGGATTGCCCTGTTCTTGATACGCCTTTGCGGCAGTTGACCGACCTGTTTTCCACCCTGCGGGCTGTGGTTGTGGGGGTGCGGCGCGAGGGGACCCTTTTTGCACCCGCGGCACGTGACCAATTGTTTGCGGGGGATCAGATATATGTCATTTCCCACAGCTCCGACGTTGACCGCACCTTGGAGATTTTTGGAAAGACGACCCACAAGCAGGAGCGCGTGGTCATCATCGGTGGTGGTAATGTCGGGCTTGCCGTGGCCAAGGCCCTTGAGGGCCGAGCGGTGCGGGTGCGGGCCAAAGTCATCGAGCGCAATCGGGCCTGTGCCGAGCGCGCCGCGGATGCGTTGGAGCGGACGATTGTTTTGAACGGTGACGGACTGGATATGGATATCCTGAACGAGGCGGGGATTGCCCGGGCAGATGCGGTTTTATGCGTCACCGACGATGACAAGGTGAACCTGCTTGCGGCGGTGCGGGCCAAATCGGCGGGGTGCGGGATGACAATTTGTCTGGTGAATGATCCGACGCTTGTTCCTCTGCTCGGGCCGCTTGATATTGACGCCTATATCAACCCGCGCGCCACGACCGTCAGTTCGATCCTGCGCCATATCCGGCATGGCCGTGTGCGCGGTGTGTATTCGATTGGCGATGCCGAGGCCGAAGTAATCGAGGCGCAGGTGCTCTCTACATCTCTGCTGGCCGGCAAGCTGATCCGCGATATCGACTTTCCCGAAGGCGTTCTGGTCGGGGCTTTGATGCGGGACAACAAGTTGCATCGCCCCAACAGCACGACGCGGATCACCGAAGGCGATGTCATTGTGATGTTCGCGATGTCCAAGGATATCCCCGAGGTGGAGCGCCTTTTGCAGGTCTCCATCGACTATTTCTAGGCGACCTTCGGTATGATGCGCCATCTGTTGAACCTGCCTTTGATCCTGATTTTGATGGCTGTGGCATCGGTTTTGATGTTTGTGCCGGTGATTTATGCAGTTTCCACGCGTGACTGGCTGCCAGCACGGACGTTCACATATTCGGGCATTCTTTTTTCATTGGGAACGTTGCTTTTGTGCGTGGCGACGTATGGCCGCGCGATACGCAGTTATGCCCGCAGCCACTTGACGACATTGGTTGCAAGTTATGCCGCGCTTCCGGTGATGCTGGCGGTGCCGTTTTACGAGGCGATCGGGAACACGACGTTCCTGAATGCCTATGTCGAAATGGTATCGTCGTTCACCACCACCGGAGCGACCTTGTTCAACCCCGAGCGGCTGTCCCCCACTTTGCATCTGTGGCGGGCGATGGTTGGATGGGTGGGGGGATATTTCGTCTGGGTCACGGCGATTGCAATTCTTGCGCCGATGAATCTGGGCGGTTTTGAGGTCACATCCAATGCAGGGTCCGGTTCGGGTGCGGGCATGCAGGACTCACCCCAACTTGGTGCCCGCGATGTGGGCGACCCAAGACAGCGGCTTGCGCGCTATGCCGGGCGGTTCGCGCCCGTTTATGCCGGACTTACGGTTGTTCTTTGGGGGGCGCTTGTCATTGCCGGCGAGGTTCCGTTCGTTGCGATCTGTCATGCGATGTCGACCCTTGCGACCAGCGGAATCAGCCCTGTTGGGGGAACTGTTAACGCTCAAGCGGGTCTGGCTGGCGAGGTGCTGATTTTTCTGTTTTTTGCTTTTGCCGTCACGCGTCAGACCTTTGCCGTTGATTTTACGCCCGATGGCGTGCGCCGATTGCGCTCTGATCCCGAGGCGCGCATGGGATTGGCGTGCGTTCTGATTATTCCCGCACTTTTGTTCTTGCGCCACTGGATCGGTGCCTATGAGGTTCAGGAAATATCCGATTTTCAGGCAGGTCTTCAGGCGCTTTGGGGCAGTATGTTTGCTGTCTTGTCGTTTTTGACAACGACCGGGTTCGAAAGTGCCGATTGGCAAAGCTCGCGGGCGTGGTCGGGCCTGGAGACGCCGGGTCTGATCCTGATGGGGCTTGCGTTGATCGGTGGCGGCGTGGCGACGACAGCGGGCGGCGTCAAGTTGATGCGCGTTCATGCCCTTTACAAGCACGGGCGACGCGAGATGGAGAGATTGATTCACCCACATTCGGTTGGTGGATCGGGGGTCGCGGCGCGGCGCATCCGCAGGCAGGGCGCGTTTGTAGCGTGGATATTTTTTATGCTTTTCGCCCTGTCGATTGCTGCGGTTTCCATGTTGCTGGCTCTTGCGGGGCTGGATCTGGATGCGTCGATCGTGCTGGCTGTTGCGGCGACGTCCACCACGGGGCCGGTCGTTAACGTTGCTCTGGCCGAACCGATCATCCTGTCGCTTTTGCCTGATTTCGCAAAAGCGGTCTTTGCCGGGGCAATGGTTCTGGGCCGTTTGGAGACGCTTGCGTTTATTGCGCTGCTTAATCCGGAATTCTGGCGGGGCTAGTGCGAACAATTTCGGCATCTGCTGCTTGCAAGGATACGGAACAGGTATTGGGGGTGGAAACTTGGTGATGCCCGTACCATACTGACCCTTGACAGGCGTCCGCGCCGGTCCAGTTGATGAGATGCTCGGTACTAAAAATAAAAAAAGACAGAAAAGGCAATCGAAATGGCTGCGGACAAGCAAAATCTACAGGATGCGTTCCTGAACCACGTGCGAAAGACCAAGGTTCCGGTGACGATTTTCCTGATCAACGGGGTCAAATTGCAGGGTGTAATCACCTGGTTCGACAATTTTTGTGTTCTGTTGCGGCGTGACGGCCAATCACAACTGGTATACAAACATGCCATCTCGACGATTATGCCGTCGCAACCCATTAGCCTATATGAGGGCGAAGACTGACACTTCCTGAGGATAATGGCGCAACCCGCGCCGAACCGATGCGCGCCTATGTTCT
>JBLIFE010000041.1:0-10862 GCA_047633515.1 Paracoccaceae bacterium
CACGGCAAAGGCCATGTTTCTAAACGTTAAAGTTCAACTGCCAAGCGGCAAACCATCACCGGGCCCGTGCCTTTAGGCAGAAAAACCGAATCAACCACCCTCGCCGGGTTGCTCGGAGAAATAGGCTTCCAACTTACCTGTTTCGCCATCGCGTGCTTCGGAATCCGGCAGCGGGTCTTTCTTGGTAATAATGACCGGCCACATTTCGGAATACTTCCGATTGAACTCGACCCACTTTTCCATGTCAGGCTCGGTGTCGGGTCGAATTGCATCGGCGGGGCATTCCGGCTCGCAAACTCCGCAGTCGATGCATTCGTCCGGATGGATCACAAGCATGTTTTCGCCTTCGTAGAAACAGTCCACAGGACATACCTCCACGCAATCAGTGTACTTGCAAGCAATGCAGTTGTCGTTGACGATGTAAGTCATGCTAGCGCCTCGTAGCTCTGTGTTCTCGGGTTGCTATCGTGCAACAGCGGGTCATTCAAGATCAAGCCAGCGATTCTGTAAAAGAGTGCGACGATCGCGTTTATCGGGCCGCCCCTTTCGCACCACTTGTGTGGAATCAGAGGCATTGCGGGGCTTTGGCGGCTCCAGATCCGTAAAAAGCGTTTGCGCCTCGGTGGCCGGCCCACGGCGCGCGCCCAAGGCAACAATCCGGATAACGCGAATGTTGTCGCCTTGGGCAAAAGTAAGCGTATCTCCGGCCGACACTGTACGCGCCGGTTTTGAAATCCGCGTCCCGTTTATCCGTAACTTCCCCCCCGACACCTGCTTTGCAGCAAGGCTTCGGGTTTTGAAAAAACGGGCCTGCCAGAGCCACTTGTCGATACGAAGCGACGCCGGCAGGTCATCTTGCGTCATTTCTTGTCTTTGAGGCCCATGAGGGCCGCAGCAAACGGATTGTCCATATCGATCGGCTTTTCCTTGCGCGGCGGCCGTGCCTCGAACTTTTGCGGCCGTGTGTCCGGTTTATCAGCACGCGGCGGACGATTGCCTGCCTTTGGCTTGCCGCGCCCTTTCGAGGTCTCGTTACGCTCGGGGCGGTTACCCTGTTTACGCTCTCCGGAAGGTGCCGCATCAGGCTTTGCACCCTCTGCATCTTGCTGTCCGGTGCGGGTATTTGCTCCGCGCGGCCGCGGGGAATGCTGACGCCGGGGCGCCCAAGTAAAGGTGTAAAACACCTCCATCTCGACCGGCTCGGATGGAACAACCGGCTCCGCTACGCTTGTGGATTCAGCCACCGCTTCGGCGGGCTCAACCGGTTCCACCGTACTCTCCACCGGCTCCTCAACTGGCGAATCACCAGCAACATCCGCCAAAGGTTTATCGCCCTGTCCGGCAGTCTGTGCAGTGTCGACTGTAGCTTCTTTCAAAGCAGGTTTTACCGCAGGCACGGCCTTGACCTTGGGGCGCTCTGCTTTATCAGCCGAATAGCCCAAACCTGCCATCAAATCTGAGAACTGCTCAAGCGTCATGCCAGTGATGGATAGCATATCTGCCTTGGCTTCGAACCCGCCACGACTGTCTTCGGAGCGTAGTTGATCAGCAAGCCGCTCCAGCATGTCAATCCGGATCGCACGGGTGCCTGCGGTGCGGTAACCGGCCATCGCATCATAGCCCTCGGGGCTGCCTGCCGGAGCCGGAATTGTCACCAGACCGGGGGGCGGACTTTCGGGAAACTCTTCCAAATCGCGCGCCAAAGACCACAGCACAAGCCGCAACCGGGTCGGCGCAGGTTTGAGCAAAAGCGGCATGAACACGGTGAACTGGCCAAAGCGGATACCATGCTTGCGCAATGAGCCACGGGCATCCTGATCCAGTGACTTCACGTCGTTGGCAACAGCCTGACGTGACAAAACACCAAGGGATTCAACCATTTGAAAGGCAAACCCGCGCGCAATTCCGGTCAGGGCCTCGTCACGCTGCATCGCCAAAAGCGGCTCAAACAGCGTCGCGACCTTGCGATCGATGAAGTGTTGCAAACGGCGTTTGACCTTTTCGATCACATCGCTTCCGGCCTCTTCGTCAACAAAGGGCTGCACGCGTGGCTTTAAAGGCTCGGCCCCTTTGATCAGCTTGCCAACCGCATGATGGCCCCACATCAACCCGCCCTGCTCGGTAAAGTCGATCTCGGTATCGGGAGAGTTATAGAACCGGTCAGCCCGCAAATGGAACTCGGGCGCAAGCGACTGGATCGCTGCCTGCCGCAAGGTCTTTGCTTCGTCAGGCGTCGCACTTTTGTCCTGGCTGAACCGGAACCCTTGAAGTCGGCCCACGAATTCGCCCTCGACCATTACCTCGCCTTTATCGTTCACATCAGCCACCAGGCTCTCCTTCTGTTTGAGCCGGCGCAGCAATACGGAAGTGCGCCGATCAACAAATCTTTGCGTCAGTGCCCCGTGAAGCGCATCCGACAGGCGGTCTTCTACAGCGCGTGTCGCTCCGCGCCAATGCTTTTCGTCATCAAGCCACCCCTTGCGTTGCGCCACATAGGTCCAAGTACGGATATAGGCCATGCGTTTGGACAATGTATCAATGTCGCCATCCGTCCGGTCGATGAATTTGATCTGCCGCGCCATCCAGTCATCAGGCACCCGGCCAAGATCATGAACATAGCTATAGATCTTTTCCAGCAGGTTGGCATGCTCACCACCCGAAAGACCGCGAAAATCCGGAATACGGCAAACATCCCACAGCAGTTTGACATCTGTCGGGTTGCGCAAACGCCCCGCAATATCGGGCGACGCAGAGATGGATTTCAACGCCCCAAGGTCATCTGCTTCGCGCGCGCGCACAAGCCATTCGTCCTGCACCGTTTCCTCAAGAGACGCGATAAGCCGCGCTGCATTGGCAAAGTCTAGTTTCGGATTACGCCATTGCAGCTTGCTCAGGGGGGTAAAGCGGTGATTTGTGATCGCATCGACCACCTCGTCATCCAACGGGTTGGCCTCTCCGGTCACGCCAAAGGTGCCGTTGGTTTTGTACCGCCCCGCACGGCCCGCGATCTGTGCCAGCTCGTTCGGGGCCAGCATGCGCATCCGGTGCCCGTCAAATTTGCGTAACCCCGAAAAGGCAATATGCTTTACATCAAGGTTGAGCCCCATGCCGATCGCATCGGTCGCCACCAGAAAATCCACGTCACCGTTCTGGTACAGTTCGACCTGTGCGTTGCGGGTGCGCGGACTAAGCGCGCCCATAACCACGGCACAGCCTCCGCGCTGGCGGCGAATCAGTTCGGCAATCGCATAGACATTATCCACTGAAAACCCGACAATAGCCGACCGCGCAGGCATCCGGCTCAACTTTTTGGAACCGGTGTAGGACAGTTCGGAATAGCGGTCGCGGTGCATGAACTGGGCTTCGGGCACCTTTGCCGCGATCGCATTGCGCATCGTGTCCGCCCCCAGAAAGAGCGTTTCATGCAGCCCGCGCGCCGACAGCAACCGATCGGTAAAGACGTGGCCGCGTTCGGGATCTGCACAAAGCTGGATTTCGTCAATGGCAACAAAATCGGCACCGATGTCCATGGGCATCGCTTCGACGGTGCAGACCCAGTATTGCACCCTGTCAGGAACAATACGTTCTTCACCTGTGACAAGCGCCACAACCGAAGGGCCTCGCTGCGCCACGATGCGGTCGTAAACCTCGCGCGCCAAAAGCCGCAACGGCAAGCCGATCACGCCGGTACGATACGCCAACATTCTGGAGATGGCATAATGCGTCTTGCCCGTATTGGTCGGCCCAAGGACTGCAGTGATGGTTCCGGTATGACGCATCGCCTGTCCTTGTCGGTGGCCCGGAGCAAAGCACCAAGCGTATCAGATCACGTTTCCGGGCCAGACACCTTCAGGACCAGCCGGTCGATAGCTTCTTCTACGTTTGGGCGATGGGGATGTATAGCCTGCACCGCACGGTAGGCCGCAAGCGCCCTGTCATCGTAGCCGAGTTCTTCCAGAATGATGCCAAGACCCGACAACGCCCCGAAATGGCGCGAATTAAGCGAAAGCGCCTGCCGGATATCTTGCACCGACGGGCCGTAAAGCTCTGCCTGATAAAAGGCGGTGGCGCGGGCATTCCATCCTTCGGCAAACTCGGGCGCGTGATCTATCAGCGCCGTAAAGTGGTTTATGGCCGTTTCGGTGTCACCGGCCGTCATTGCCGCGCGACCGCGGCTGAGCAGCAGATCCATGGCGGGTGATCCCGATTTCGACCATTCGCGCCAGATGCTTTCCTCGATGCTTTGCCACCCCTGTTGATCAGGCTTGGCCAATTGCTCGAAAAGCAGGTCGATTTCAGACGATTGCGCCCCGACAGGGTGCGAATAGGCAACGGCCATCAAAAATGCCGCAGCGATACAATTGAAGAATGATCTTAAGCGTCCCATAAGCTTATTATATATAAAATCGGATCGGGGAAAAGACCCCGTCCCTCACGAATTGGAGAGAACCCCTCATGAGCACTATGATCGACGGCGCAGTTGCGGCCCTGAGCGCAAAAATGACCGGGAGTTTTGACGGCGTGGCAAAGTTTGTAATCGCTGACGAGGGCGCGATCATGATTGACGCCGCGGGCGTGCGCGCAGGCGACGACGAGGCCGAAGTCACGCTGACGGCCGATGCCGACACATTCAAGGCCATCATTTCAGGGGATCTGAACCCGACGAACGCTTTTATGATGGGCAAACTGACCGTAGACGGCGATATGGGCATGGCAATGGCACTGGGTGCTGTTCTGGGGTGAAGGATGAAACCTGCACCGTTTTATGATGATGTCTGTGTTGCCCCAGCGGGGACACAGACCCGTTGGCTAAAGGCCGCTGATGGCGTGCGTCTTCGGATGTCCGTGATGGCAGGCCGCGAAAAGGGAACAATCCTTTGGTTCCCCGGGCGCGCAGAATATATCGAAAAATATGCGTCAGCGACCGGAGATATGCTTGAACGCGGTTACAGCAGCGTCGTTATAGACTGGCGTGGGCAGGGGCTTTCGGACAGGCTGCTGGACAATCCCAGAATAGGGCATGTTGCGGCTTTTTCAGACTATCAGAAGGATGTGGCAGCCCTGCTTGACGCGGTGCAGGCGTCCGACCTGCCACGGCCCTTGTTTCTGATCGCGCATTCCATGGGCGGCGCAATCGGGCTGAGGGCACTGATCGACGGGCTGCCTGTAAAGGCTGTAGGTTTTTCCGCGCCAATGTGGGGGATCCAGATAAATGGTGCCATGCACAATCTGGCCGCTCCGATGAGCGAGCTTTCGGTAAAATCCGGACTGGGCCAGCGTTTTGTTCCGGGCGGCAAGAGTTTATCCTATCACTCGGGGCTTGAGTTCGGAAACAACAAGCTGACGACCGACCGTGCTGTTTTTGAAGCCGTCCAGACGCAGGTTGCCACACATCCCGAGCTGTCGATTCGCGGACCAAGCCTGACGTGGCTGGCAGAATCGCTGCACGAAAACCGCGAGGTTAAAGGGATGGACTGTCCAGATATTCCTGCAATCACATTTATGGGCAGTAATGAAAGAATTGTCGACACCGAGATCATTGCAGAGCGTATGCAACGTTGGCCCGGCGGGTGTTTGCAAAAGATGGACTCGGCCGAGCACGAGATCCTGATGGAACGGCCACAGATCCGGAATGCCGCTTTTGATGCAATTGCTGCGCTGTTTAACGCGCAACGCCGGAACTGATGGGCCGACGCGGGCCCTGCCACGACGGGAACGCTCCCGCCAACCTCAAAGACATCACAGATGTCATTCGGTTGTTGGGCGTGGCCGGGGGCAAGCCCCCGGCGGGCCCTTTTTCCAGCGAAGCACACGCGCTGGCAATGCAGCGCCACAATGTCACCATAGGCCCTGCGCCAATGCAGTTGATGCACGCCACATGACACGTGCCCCTGTACTTTGCTTTACAGATCGCGGAATTCATTGCCCCGCCGGCGGGTTCTATATTGACCCTTGGCGCCCCGTAGAGCGGGCAGTTATCACGCACGGCCATGCCGATCACGCCAGATCGGGTCACAAGGCGTACCTTGCGACACATGCGGCAGCCCCTGTGATCCGTCACCGGTTAGGAGCCGGTATCAGGCTTGAGAGCGTAGCTTTTGGCGAGACCGTAAAGATGGGAGCCGCGCGGGTCAGTTTCCATCCGGCAGGGCATGTTCCCGGCTCGGCTCAGGTAAGGGTAGAAGTTGCCGGAGAGGTCTGGGTCGCCTCGGGCGATTACAAGGTACAACCCGACGGGCTGTCAGAGCCTTTCGAACCGGTCTCCTGCCACGCCTTTATCACGGAATGCACCTTTGGTCTTCCGGTGTTCACATGGGACAGCCCCGCGGCCGTCACAAACGAAATCAACACGTGGTGGGCAGCAAACCGCGCCGCAGGACGCACATCGGTGATCGGGGCCTACGCCCTGGGAAAGGCGCAGCGCATTCTTGCCAGCATCGATACGTCGGTGGGGCCAGTTCTGACCCACGGCGCAGTCGAGGCCACAAATGCTGTGTTACGCGCCCAAGGGGTCGATCTGCCCGACACCGTCCCTGTCACAGCCGCAACGCGTGCAAAAGACCACCCCGGTGCGCTGGTGATCGCGCCCCCTTCGGCGCTGGGCACACCGTGGATGAAGCGTTTTGGCCCGGTTTCCACCGGATTTGCCTCTGGCTGGATGCGGCTGCGGGGCGTGCGGCGTCGCCGCGGGGCTGACCGCGGCTTTGTCATGTCGGACCACGCCGACTGGCCCGACCTGAACGCGGCCATCGCAGCAACCGGCGCAGAGCGCATTTTTGTGACCCATGGCTACACTTCGGTCTTTCGTCGGTGGCTCGAGAGCCGCGGTTATGACGCACAGATCGTGCAGACAGAATTCGAGGGCGAGCGCCTTGATCCCAGCGAAAGCCCCGATTCGGGGACATTCAGCGAGGACCCCACAGCATGACCGAAACCCGCAACCGGCTCGCCTGCCTTCTGGCCCGCTACATTCAGCGCCCAACCCTGAAGTACGTGGCGCATCAACCAACACTCAGAGTAATTTTCGAAATCGAAAGTCGCCTGACACATCGTCGCCTGTCCGGCACACAGACCCACAAAATGACCCTGCACCATCAAAACGGTTCTGTGAGCGGCACATGGATCAAGCCCGCAGGAATTTCAGATCGCGGAATCGTGCTTTACCTGCATGGCGGGGCCTTCACGATCGGCTCGACCGCGACGCATCGGGAATTGATCGCGCGCCTTGCGCAGGCAAGCCAGACAACAGCCCTGGCAATCGATTATCGTCGCGCGCCCGAGCACCCCTTTCCTGCCGCCCTCGATGACGCCCTTACGGCCTACAGCGCGCTTCTGGATCAAGGCACACGCGCCGAAACGATCACCCTTGCCGGAGACAGCGCCGGCGGCGGCCTGTGCGTTTCGTTGTGTCATGCCCTGCAAATCCGCAACATGCCGCAACCCGCCGCCCTCGCCCTGATGTCGCCCTTGACCGATATGACCTTTTCCGGCGCGTCCGCTCGGAAGAACCTCAATCTTGATCCGCTTATTCCTGCAATCTGGGGACAGCGCGCCATCAACCTTTACCTCGACGGCCACGATCCGTCCGACCCGCTGGCGTCGCCGCTGTTTGGCGACATGCGCTATATTCCTCCCACAATAATCCATGTTGCCGATACCGAAATCCTGCTTGATGACGCCACGCGCCTTGCCGAGGCACTCCTGAAGGTTAACAAACAGGCCGTACTCAAGGTCTTCTCCGGACTGCCCCATGTCTGGCAGATCCATGGCGGATGGCTGCCACAGGCCGATGCGTCACTGGCTGAACTGGGCGCGTTTCTGGCATGCCACCTTCCCGACCCCTACGGCGATGCGGACCCGTCTGAGGACGACGACTGGAGGCCTGCCCGCCCATGAAACGGTTTGCCGATCTGTTTGTGACCCTTGATCAAACGACCCGCACCACGCCCAAGGTCAGCGCGCTTGCGGCCTATTTCCGATCTGCTCCCGAGCAGGACCGGCTCTGGACCATCGCTATACTCTCAGGCAGGCGACCGAAACGCACCGTAACCAGCACACTGCTGCGCGAATGGGCCGCCGAGGCCGCAGACCTTCCGCTTTGGCTCTTTGAGGAATGCTATCCGGTGGTGGGCGATCTGGCCGAAACAATCGCCCTGATCCTGCCAGAGGGCGATCGCACAGACGACCAACAGTACAGCCTGACCTATTGGATCGAGATGATCGCGTCGCTTGGAACCCATGAAGTCGAGAGTCGTAAATCAAAGGTCCTGGCAGCTTGGAAACTTCTCGCCCCGACCGAGCGGTTTGTTTTTAACAAGCTGATCACAGGGGGCTTTCGCGTAGGTGTCAGCCAGAAGTTGATGACCCGCGCCCTGTCGCAGGCGACAGGCGTTGCCGAAACCGAACTTGCCCACCGGCTGATGGGAAACTGGACGCCGGACACAACCAGTTTTGCCAGCCTGATCACGTCGCCCGATCCCTCTGCCGACCTGTCGCGACCCTATCCGTTCTACCTCGCCTACGGGCTGGAGGAAGCACCCGACAGCCTTGGCTCCCCTGCCGATTGGAGCGCCGAGCACAAATGGGACGGTATCCGCGCACAAGTGATCGTTCGGGGAGGGCAGCATTTTGTGTGGTCGCGCGGCGAAGAATTGATGACAGACCGCTTTCCCGAACTTGCCTGCCTTGCGGATCTGTTGCCCGATGGCACCGTGCTGGATGGCGAACTCTTGGCATGGAAAGACGACGCCCCCCTGCCCTTCAATGCGCTGCAAAAGCGGATTGGCCGCAAAACCGTGCCCAAAAAGCTGTTGCTCGACACGCCGGTAATCTTGCGCGCCTACGATCTGCTGGAGTGGGAGGGGCGCGACCTGCGAGCACTCCCGTTTGGCCACCGCCGCGCAACACTGGAAACACTTTTGGCGACACAAACGCCGTCTGCGCCGCTGACCCTGTCCCCTGCCCTCGACTTTGCCACGTGGGATGACCTCGCGGCTTTGCGGTGCGCCTCTCGCGGCGTTGGTGCAGAAGGGGTGATGCTCAAGAAACTGGACTCGCCGTATCTGGCCGGTCGCAAAAAAGGGGATTGGTGGAAATGGAAGGTCGACCCAATGGTCATCGACGCCGTGCTGATCTATGCGCAGGCCGGCCACGGACGACGCGCGACGCTTTTCACCGACTTCACCTTTGCAGTCTGGAACGGTGACGCGCTTGTTCCCTTCACAAAGGCTTATTCCGGCCTGACGGATGCCGAATTTACCAAGATCACGGCCTGGGTGCGCAAGAATACTTTGCAACGATTTGGCCCTGTGCGGCAGGTGACACCGCATCATGTGTTTGAAATCGCTTTTGAGGGAATTCAGGAAAGCCCGCGCCACAAATCAGGGATCGCACTGCGATTTCCACGTATGCGGCGCTGGCGTCACGACAAACCCATGGCCGAGGCCAACACACTTGAAGACCTAAAGGCGTTGCTGAACACAACCAGCTGAACGCGGCGGTGTCACCGGCTCAAAAGTCCTGTGGGCACGCCTCGCGGGCCATATGATCCAGTACTGCGTTTACGAATTTAGGCTCTTTGCCTTCGGGAAAAAAGGCAGTTGTGATCTCAACAAACTCGACGATAACAACCTTTGCCGGGGTTTGCGTCGCAATAAACTCGGCGCCAGCAGCCCGGAACACAGCCCGCAGCGTGGGGTCGATCCGTGCGATCGGCCACTTCGCCACAAGCGCGCGATCCGTCATCTGGTCGATTCGGGCCTGATGGGTCACCGCATCATCAACAAGCGAGCGGAACAGCTTTATGTTGCCCTCCACCAATTCAACGCCGTCATACGACGCCCCGAAGCGGAAATCCTCGAACTCTTTCTCGATAGCCTCTACGGTCTGGCCGGAGCTTTCCATCTGGAACAAAGCCTGCACCGCATAAAGCCGCGCTGCAGACTTCATCTGCCGCCTCAGTGCAATCGACTCTTTGCTCCCGGGTTTGTGTAGATCACTCATGCAATGTCTTTCCCGCCTGCGGCACCCGCAACTCTGATTTCATCACGCAAAGGCTTGAAGCCGATCCCGCGCGATGGCGTGGCAAAGCGGCGCGAGAGCGCGATCAGATGCAGCGCTGCCGCTGCCGCGCCGCCTCCCTTGTTCTGTCCCGAAAGATCCGCACGGACCTCGGCTTGCGACCGGTTTTCGACTGTCAGGATGCCATTTCCGATATAGGCTGAATCAAGTCCCAACAATTGCAGCGCACGACTGCTGTCGTTGCACACCGTATCATAATGTGACGTTTCCCCGCGAATGACGCAGCCCAGCGCGACAAACCCGTCAAAGTTACCGTATTGGTGCGCGATGCGCACCGCAGTCGGCACCTCCAACGCACCCGGAACCTCGATAACCTCGTGGCTGGCGCCGACTTTTTCCAGTTCGGCGATTGCACCGGCCACCAGATTATCAGCAATGTCCTTGTAATAGGGGGCCACCACGATCAGCACCTTTACGGGCGCCTCGAATGTCGGCAGATCAAGGATGTAATGCGTCTCGGACCCGGCCATCAGCCAATCTCCGAAATTTTACGCGTACCGACGATTTTAAGTCCGTAAGCCTCCAACCCGACCATTTTTGGCACTTTAGAATTTGTCAGAAGGATAAGATCGGACAATTGCAAAGAGCTTAAGATCTGCGCGCCCAAACCGTATTGACGCAAAGTCTGTGGCGACCCGTCGCTTTCAGCGGTCAACTGCATATGCAGATCGCGCAGCAAAACCAGCACGCCACGCCCCTCGTTTGCAATAAGTTTCATCGCGTCTCCGAATTCCTGCGCCCGCCCCGCACCACCGGTGCCAACGACATCCAGCATCGGGTCA
>JBLIFE010000042.1:0-10791 GCA_047633515.1 Paracoccaceae bacterium
GAGTATCTGAGCGTTGAAACCCGTGCCGCGCTGAACCCTATGCTATCGGTCAAACGTGTCGCGCACAAAGTTGTGGACGACGTGCCAGCCACATGGAACATCGCCGGCAAACTGAAACCGGGCAGTCCCGAGTTCTCGCAAGAAGAGGCTTATGTCCTTCTTGTCGCGGCCCAACTTGCCCCCGCGCCCGTTTCAAGAGCCGACCGCAATGCCGCCTTGGTTGCTAACATCAACGACGGGATGACCGGTGGGGTAGAGGTTGCCCGGTTGTATACCGAGGACGCGCGCGATCTCGCTTATACCCGTCTGTCAGCCCGTGGCGTGGCACCCACTCAGGTTAGCGAGGCGCAAAAATCTTTGTCTATCAAAGATTTTAATTTCTTCGATATCTATGACGAACCCTCTGTTGCGGTAACCGATGCGGCACTGGCAACTCTCAAGAAAATCAACACAAAGGTTGCCGCCTATCAGACACTCGACCTTGCTCTTGACGGGCTGTCATTGGCGTCGATCTATTTTCTTGCTGCAATCGGGCTGGCCATCACATTCGGTGTCATGGGCGTCATCAACATGGCCCACGGCGAGTTCATCATGATGGGCGCCTATACCGGTTATGTTGTGCAACTGTTTATCCCCGACTACACGCTCTCACTTCTCGTCGCCTTACCATTGGCCTTTGCGGTGACATTCGGGGCAGGCGTCGCAATGGAGCGTCTGGTTATCCGCTGGCTTTATAATCGCCCGCTTGAAACGCTGCTTGCCACATTCGGAATTTCGATTGCGCTGCAGCAGCTGGCCAAGAACATCTTTGGCACACAAGCACGGCCTCTGACCTCTCCCGGGTGGCTCGACGGGGCTTGGGTGATGAACGATGTTGTGTCGATCAGTTACATCCGTATCGCGATTTTCTTTCTTGGCCTGATTTTCCTGTTCCTGTTGCTGTTTATCCTGAAACGGACCCGTCTGGGCCTGGAAGTCCGCGCCGTGACCCAGAACCCGCGGATGGCGGCCTCGATGGGTATCAATCCCGACCGGATCAACATGCTGACCTTCGGCCTTGGATCGGGCATCGCAGGCATCGCAGGGGTAGCAATCGGTCTTTACGCCAAGGTTACATCAGAGCTCGGGGCCGATTATATCGTGCAATCCTTTATGACCGTCGTGGTCGGAGGTGTCGGGAACATCTGGGGCACGTTGCTGGGGGCCACCATGATCGGGTTCCTGCAAAAGGGGATCGAGTTCTTCAATCCCTCGAACACGCTAGCCGCACAAACTTATATGATCATCTTTATCATCATCTTTATCCAGTTCCGACCCAAGGGCATTTTTGCGCTCAAAGGCCGCGCGGCAGGAGACTGATCATGACCAAACCTCGCCACAACGCCACACCACCATCGGGGCCGTGCCTGCGCGCGCTTCTTGCGAGGATCCTATGACCCGTTCGTTCTTTGCCAACAACCCGTCAGTTCTGATCTTTATTGCGGCCCTTGCGGTATTCACAATCGGGATCACCCTGACCTCCGAGGCGATGGGAAACGGTCTTGTCTCGACCAGCTTTGTCAAAACACTCGGGAAAACGCTTTGTCTGTGCCTGATTGCCATCGCGATGGACCTTGTCTGGGGATATTGTGGTATTCTCAGTCTGGGTCACTTCGCGTTTTTCGGGCTGGGCGGGTACATGATCGGCATGTGGCTGATGTACGAACGCACAAAGGATATTGTTGCTGCAAGCATGGAGAACGTAACCCTTCCCGCCACACCTCTTGAAATTCAGGAGGCGATCGGCATACAGATATTTGGCGTCGTAGGCGGAGCGGAAATTCCGGTTATCTGGTATTTTGCCGACAGTCTGGGTGCACAGCTTGCTCTTGTGGTTCTGGTGCCGGGGCTTTTGGCGCTTGTGTTTGGCTGGTTGGCATTTCGCAGTCGGGTGACGGGCGTTTATCTGTCGATCCTGACACAGGCCATGACCCTAGCCCTGTCGCTGTACCTGTTCCAGAATGACAGCGGGCTGCGCGGCAACAACGGCCTGTCCGGCCTGCAAAATATCCCCGGACTCACTGATTTACCACAATCGGTGGTGTCACTGTGGTTGTTCTGGGCTTCGGCACTGGCGCTTGGCCTTGGCTATCTGTTGGCAGCGTGGGTCATTTCGGGCAAGTTCGGTTCAGTCGTGCGCGGCATTCGCGACGACGAGGCCCGCGTGCGGTTCCTTGGCTATAACGTCGAGGGCTACAAGTTGTTCATCTTTACCCTCACTGCGATTATTGCGGCCATCGCAGGGGCGCTTTATTATCCGCAGGCAGGGATCATCAACCCGGCCGAGGTCGCACCCATCGCCTCTATTTATCTTGCGGTCTGGGTGGCAATCGGCGGGCGCGGACGAATTTACGGTGCCGTCATCGGGGCGGCCTTTGTGTCGCTTTTGTCCAGCTGGTTCACCGGAGGTGGCGCGCCAAACATACCACTCGGATTTTACACCATTTTGTGGACCGACTGGTGGCTTGTTCTGCTTGGGCTGTCGTTTGTTGGCGTCACGCTGTTCGCACCCAAGGGGATTGGCGGGCTGGTTGATCTGCTGATCCGCAACCCCGAGCCGGCCAACCGGCACGGCGCGCATCTTGGCCCTGATGACGGCTCTTTGCTGGAAAAGGAACAACGATGAGCATGCTGCTTGAAGTGTCGGGCGTCACCGTGTCGTTCGACGGGTTCCGCGCCATAAACAACCTTTCGTTCCAGATCGGTCCCACAGAGATGCGCGCGATTATCGGGCCAAACGGGGCAGGCAAAACAACCTTTATGGACGTTGTTACCGGCAAAACGCGCCCCGACGAAGGGCGCATCCTTTGGGGTGAAAGACTTCAATCGCTGCTCAAAATGTCAGAGAGCCAAATTGCGCGGGCGGGGATTGGCCGCAAGTTCCAACGCCCCACCGTGTTCGAGGAACAGACCGTTCGGGAGAACCTTGCCATGGCGCTAAAAAATCCACGGGCGCCGTGGTCTGTTCTGTTTTACAAAAAGACACCCTCAGGGGCTGCGCGAATCGAAGCTTTGGCCAAGCAAATCAACCTGAGCGACGCACTTCACCGTAAGGCGGGTGAATTGAGCCACGGCCAAAAGCAATGGCTGGAAATCGGCATGTTGCTGGCGCAGGATCCGCAACTGTTGCTTGTCGATGAACCCGCCGCTGGCATGACCCCGGCAGAGCGCGACCAAACGGTCGCCATCCTGCGGGACGCCGCCAAAACACGCGCAGTAATTGTTGTGGAGCATGACATGGATTTTGTCGAAAAGCTGAATTGTAAGGTCACGGTGTTACACGAAGGCGCGGTTCTGGCTGAGGGAACACTCGCCCATGTCACCAAGAACCAAGATGTAATCGACGTGTATCTGGGGCGCTGAACCATGCTGGAAATCAACAAACTCACCCTGCACTACGGCCAATCACAAATTCTGTACGATGTCGACCTGCACGCCGAAGTCGGGCATGTAACCTGCCTGATGGGAACCAACGGCGTCGGGAAAACCTCGCTGTTGAAGGCCATCGCCGGGGCGCATCACCGCAGCAGCGGTGACATGCGCCTGAACGGCGAGAAAATCGGGCGCTTGCCGGCACATGTTCTGGCGCAAAAAGGCGTGGCCTATGTGCCGCAGGGGCGTGATATCTTTCCGCTCATGACCGTTCGCGAGAACCTTGAAACAGGGTTTGCCTGCCTTGAAACTAAGGACCGTCTGGTTCCCGAGCAGATCTATGAGCTGTTTCCAGTCCTTAAAGACATGACCGGACGACGTGGCGGCGACTTGTCAGGCGGGCAACAACAGCAACTTGCCATCGCCCGCGCCTTGATCACACAGCCAAAATTGCTGCTGCTTGATGAGCCGACAGAAGGTATTCAGCCCAATATCATCCAACAGATCGGACGCGTGATCGAGTTTTTGCGTGACGAAGGGCAGATGGCTATTTTGCTGGTCGAGCAATTCTTTGAGTTTGCACATGGGCTGGCCAACGAAATTACAGTTCTCAAGCGTGGATCGGTTGTGTTGTCCGGTGCTAAAAAGACTTTGGACAAGGCCGAGGTGCTCAGCGCCGTTTCAGTCTAAAGGCTGGCCTCGGGTTCAAGACAGCATCGCCTGCGCCACCCACCAGTCAGGATTTTGCGCTTGCAGCACTTGAGCGGCCTGCGCGGCGATCTGTGGTGAGGCAAACACCCCGAAGCATGTGGCGCCCGAGCCTGACATTCGCGACAAAAGGCACCCCTGCGACGCGGCCAGCCGGGCAAGGACGTCGCCGATAACGGGCTGTAGCGAAATCGCCGGTGGCTGAAGGTCGTTGCGATGCTGTGCAAGCCATTCCACCAAATCCGGCGTGTCGGAAAAGGTCGGGATCACGTCCGGCATCGCGGCGTGGGATTTTAGGGTGAGGCGCGCAAAGACCTGTGGCGTAGGCACCTCCACCCGCGGGTTGATCAGCACGACCGGCACATCCGGCAAGGCGGCCACGTCGGACAAAACGTCTCCGATGCCCGCCATACGCGTAGCACGCTCGCGCAAACACACCGGCACATCGGCCCCAAGCGCCAGAATGGCCTCTTGCGAAGGCAGATCAAGGTGCCACAAATCGGCCAGCACGCGTAAAGTGGCCGCAGCATCCGCCGAGCCGCCCCCGATCCCCGACGATGGCGGCAGACACTTTTCAAGCACAAGATGCGCGCCGCGTCTCTGCCCCCGCGCCAGAAGCGTCGCAGCCTTCAGGACCAGATTGCTATGGTCAGTCGGAACGCCGCTTGCGAATGGCCCTGCCACATCCAGAAACAGCGCCGGCGCCACTTGTGCCGAGATAATGTCTCCGACAGAGGCAAACGCCACAAGGCTGTCGAGCAAATGGTATCCATCGCCCCGTTGCCCCGTAACATGCAGCGTCAGGTTGATTTTTGCCGGAGCAAATCCGCGCGTAGTCTTCATTGTCCCTGCCTGTCAGGATTAGCCGTCGTCTGTCGAGGCCACATCAAGCGGCGGCTCGCCGGACTCTTGCAGTACAACATCCAGCCCAACCTCAAGCTTGCGGCGAATACGCTCCGCCTCTGCTTCCTCGGGATCGAACGAGAGCGCACGGTGCCATTGGAACCGTGCCTCGGTATGCCGTCCGACGGCCCAATAGACGTCACCAAGATGGTCGTTGACGATCGAGTCGACCGGCATCAACTCGGCTGCCCGCTCCATGTGGCCCACTGCCTCGGAATAGCGCCCCAAACGGTACAAAACCCAACCCAGACTATCAGTGATATAGCCGCTATCAGGTTGTCCCGCGACGGCCTGTTCAATCATCGCCAGCGCCTCGTCAAAGTTGACTCCACGTTCGACAAATGAATATCCAAGGTAATTGAGCACCTGCGGCTGCCCCGGTTGAAGCACAAGCGCCTTGCGAAAATCGGCCTCGGCCTGATCCCATTGCTGGCGACGCTCATGGGTGATGCCGCGCGCGTAATAGACGACCCATTGCTCGGCACGCGGGGCATCAAACAAGGCAACTGCTTTGTCATAAGCCTCTGTCGATGCTTCATAAAGTTCACGCTGGCGTAGGATATCCCCAAGTGTCACAAACACAACAGGAAGCGTTCCGTGGGTCTCGGTCAATTGTTGCAAGACCGCTGTTGCAGCCTCGAAATCGCCTGACCGGCGCAGTGCCTCGGCACGTCCCAGTTCGGCGGAATGAAAGGCCGGATCATCCCGCGACACACGGTCATACGCCTCGGTGGCCAACTCATATTGATCCTGCGTCTCAAGCAGGGCCGCCGTCAGCAAGATCGCATCGGTGTGATCGGGGCGCAATTGTTCGGCAATGCGGGAATACATCAGCGTATAACCGCCCGACGCCTCTCCGCGCAACGCGCCAGCAACGGTATAGAATATCTCTGCAAGCCCTTCGGTCGGGGTCTGCACAAAGCTGAATGGCAATTTTTCACCCGCATCCAGACGCGCCAAAAGATCACTCAGGCTAAGATCCAGATCATTGCCAAAACTCACTCGGATCAACTCCGCTGCGTCCTCGTTTCTGTCCAGTTGGCTCAGAACCTGCGCACTGGCGTAAACCCCGCGCCGGCTCATCCGCAAAGGACCCCGCGCCTCTGAGAACATGATGCGGTCGGCACCCTCGAAGTCACCGGACATCGCCAGCGCAAGGGCCTTGTGATACATCCCGAATGCTTGCAGCCCCGTGGCCTGTGCGGCTTTGTCAAAGGCGGCCATGGCCCCGACCGTGTCATCCAACGCCATAAGTCCCCACGCATTGACAAGTCCGTCCACCAATGGCCCGACACTGCGGCCAGCCGCCAAATCATCCAGTGCCGCCTTGAATTGGCCGGTCTTCAGCTGATCAGCCAGCAGGATCATCTGCGCGATCTGGCTGTTGATGCCATAAGTTTCCATCTGTCGTGCGATGGGAACGGCCCGTTCCATCCGGCCAAGGTTCGTCAACGACAGGATCGCACTTTCCAAAAGCGCGGGGTTGCGCCCATCCCGCCGCAACGCCGTCAGGAAATAACCAGAGGCCGCTTTGTAGTCGTTAAACATACTTGCTTGACGCGCAGCAAGGTAAGACCCCGCTAGACCGCGATCCTCTGCCGAAGCAGGCACCGCAAGCAGCGCCCCGAGAGATACAGCAGTGGCAATCGAGGCGGTCCGGAAAAATCGGCGCAAGGCAGGCTCCTTTGACTTTAGATCTGTCAACAAGCCTAGCCTTGCTTTGCCTTAAGCGCAATTAACCCCGCGCAGCCTTCGACACTGCTTTGATCACTTTTTCATAACCACATGCCCGGCGCTCCCAAGGGAGCCGATCACATATTCGGATAATTGGGGCCATCGCCGCCTTGTGGGACGGCCCAAGTGATGTTCTGCCTCGGATCTTTGATATCACAGGTTTTGCAATGGACGCAGTTCTGGAAGTTGATGACAAACCGTGTGGGCTTACCGGTTTCCTTGATGAACTCGTAAACCCCCGCCGGACAATACCGCTCGGACAGGCCACCGTAGGTGATGTAGTCAACCTCGACCGGTACGTTCGGATCAGCCACTTGCAGATGCACAGGTTGGCTTTCCTCGTGATTCGTCATTGAAAAGCTGACGTTCGTAAGCCGGTCAAAAGACAGCACGCCATCAGGCTTGGGATAGACGATCGGTTCGTACTTTGCAGCCATACCAGTAGAGGCCGCATCGGATTTTCCGTGCTTGAGCGTCCCCAGAAACGATACCCCGAACAGATTGTTCATCCACATATCCAAACCGCCCACCGTGAGCGACGTCAACAAACCGAACCGTGACCACAACGGTTTGACGTTGCGGACCTGCTTGAGGTCCTTGCCGATCGCCCCCGTGCGCAGCGCCACCTCATAGGCATGCAGTGTATCGCCCGCGCGCCCCATCTGCATCGCCTCGACCGCGGCTTCGGCGGCGGCAATGCCCGACAGCATCGCATTGTGATTGCCCTTGATCCGCGGCACATTCACAAGCCCTGCCGAACAGCCAAGCAAAGCGCCCCCCGGAAATGCAACTTGCGGGATCGACTGAAGGCCACCTTCGCTGATGGCACGAGCGCCGTAAGCCACGCGTTTTCCACCCTTTAGAAGCTCGGCAACCATCGGGTGATGCTTGAATCGCTGGAACTCCATGTAGGGAAACAGATACGGGTTTTCATAGTTGAGATGAACAACGAAACCGACATAGACCTGATTGTTATCAAGATGATAGATGAATGATCCACCACCCGCATTCCCCCCCAAAGGCCACCCCATCGTATGGATTACCGCGCCTTCGGAATGCTTGGCCGGGTCGATCTCCCAGATTTCTTTCATGCCAAGGCCGAACTTGGGCACATCACAATTGGCATCAAGAGCGTACTTGGCAATAACCTGCTTGCTCAACGAGCCGCGCACCCCTTCGGACAGAAAGACATACTTGCCATTCAAAACCATACCCGGTTCATAGCCCGGCCCCGGCGTTCCGTCAGCGGCCTTGCCAAACTCGCCGGCAACCACACCGGTCAGCGTACCTTCATCATCGTAAACCAGTTCGGAACACGCCATGCCCGGAAAAATCTCGACGCCCAGTTCCTCGGCCTGTTCAGCCATCCACCTACAGACATTGCCCATCGAGACAATATAATTGCCGTGATTGCTCATCAAAGGCGGCATAAGGCGGTTCGGAATGCGGATTTTACCGGCAGCACCCAGCATGTAGAAATTGTCAGTTTTGACAGAAACCGTGATCGGCGCGCCTTTTTCCTTCCAATCGGGGATCAGTGCATCGATACCCGACGGATCAAGAACGGCACCCGACAGGATATGCGCCCCAACTTCCGACCCCTTTTCAAGCACGACAACCTGTAGATCGGCGTCAAGTTGCTTGAGGCGAATCGCGGCGGAAAGCCCCGCAGGTCCGGCCCCGACGATCACAACATCATAATCCATTGTTTCGCGCGTGATGTGAGACATCAAAAACCCTTTTTTTCGCTTGTGCCATAGTTGACCAGTATGGCTTGTGAATTGGTAAAAGACACCCTCGCCGAAGGTCAATCAGATCCCATTGGCACTTTGCCGCAGTCTCGCTCTCACTGTCCCCGAAAGCACACTTGTGCAAGCTCTGCCCAAAACAAAGCCGCCTCTTGACTTCTGCGGCTGGGATTGAGTTAACAACGGGGTAAATCCGTCAAAAAGAAGTAAGACACTATGGAAAAGATACCACTGACCCGCCAGGGTCACTCGCTTCTTGTTGCGGAGCTGAAGCAACTCAAGTCGATCGAGCGCCCCGCCATCATCAAAGCGATTGCCGAGGCGCGCGAACACGGCGATCTGTCGGAAAACGCCGAGTATCACTCCGCGCGCGAAAAGCAGAGCTTCATCGAAGGCAGGATCAAGGAACTTGAGGGAACCTTGTCACGCGCCGAAGTGATCGACACCACCAAGCTGAAAGGCGCCATCAAATTCGGCGCCACCGTCACAATCGCCGACGAAGATACAGACGAGGAAAAGACATACCAGATTGTCGGAGAACCCGAAGCCAACCTTGAAAAAGGCAAACTGAACATCAAATCCCCCATCGCCCGTGCGCTTATCGGCAAAGAGGAAGGTGACAGTGTCGAGGTGCGCACGCCGGGTGGCCAGCGCAGCTACGAAGTTGTGAGCATCCTGTTTATTTAGCCCCCCTTTCCTCGGATAAGGCCGGTCCATGAAGCCGACAAACGCCCTCAAATATGATCTGACGAGTCTGAAACCGGGCCATGATCAAGGTCAGGTACAGACGGTCGGCTTTGGCGCACCTGAGATCATTGCCTTGGTGTTGAGTTGCCTTTGGCTTGCCTTGGCAGCTATGTTTTTTCTGTTTCTGGAACCGGCGGAAACTCCGGGCGACTTTGACCCATCCGTTTTTGTGATGACCCTTTTGTCGGTTTTCATGCCCATCGCCCTGATTTGGGTTGGCGCATCCGGCGCGAAATCAACCCGCATAATCCGGGCCGAAAACGCCCGTTTGCAAGCGTCGGTCGACGCCGTGCACCGCGCATACAACGACGCGCAAAGCACAGCATCGCCCCCCCGCGACACGCACATAAGCACGCTTGAAAAACGGCTCGAACAAATTGCCGAAACCCAGCGCAGCACCGAGGCGCTTCTGGCGCAGATCACAGCCGCCGGGACAGATGCCACCCGCGGTCGCGCCGCTCCCCGCTCTCCGGTCACGCGCCAAGACACTGACAAAGCACACGACCCGGAACGGCAGGCGTCTCTTGCTCTTGGCCCCGACACGGCCGCAAGCTCGCCGCCGATCTCGATAGAGGATTTCATCAGAGCGATGCATTTCCCCGAAAGCGAGAACGACAAGATCGGATTTCGCGCCCTAAAAATGGCGCTGCGCGACCCAAAAGTCTCGGGCCTTGTCCGCTCGTCCCAAGATGTGCTGACCTTGTTGTCGGAAGACCGCATTTACATGGACGATCTAAGTCCCGACCGTGCCAGAGCCGAAATCTGGCGCAAATTCGCACACGGTGAACGGGGCCGCGCCATTGCCAGCCTCGGGGGCGTGCGGGATCGGTCCTCGCTGACTGTGACAGCCGGGCGGATGCGACAGGATCCGGTGTTTCGCGACACGGCGCATCACTTCCTGCGCAAGTTCGACAAGACCTTTGCAGAATTCGAAACCATGGCAAACGACGCAGAGATCACCGCATTGTCAGAAACCCGAACAGCGCGGGCGTTCATGCTGCTGGGGCGGGTTGCCGGCACATTCGACTAGGCCCCTGCCTAAATACCAAACCCCGAATAGGGTAAAAACCGTACCGGATCCCCCTGCGATATCGTGCGCGCGCCGTCTTCCAACTCGATCAGCCCATCGGCCCAACTCAGCCCCGAAATACGCCCCGATCCCTCGGAACCAAAAGGCTCTGCATGGCCCTGTGCGTTCAGCCGTGCGCGTAAATACTCACGCCGCCCCGGTTTTTTCGATTTGGTGAACGCGGCCGGCACAACAAAGGATTGTGGCGCAAGCCATGCACCACCCGCCAGAACCGAAAGCGCAGGCCGCGCAAAAATCAGAGCACAAACCAGTGCCGCAACCGGATTCCCCGGAAGACCAAATACCGGAATACCCCGCCACATCGCCAAGGCCAGCGGGCGACCGGGCTTCAGCGCGATCCGCCACGCCGTCAATTGCCCCTCGGCCCGCAAAATCGCCGAAACGTGGTCTTCATCGCCTGCCGACGCGCCACCCGAGGTCAAGATAACATCAACCTTTTCACTCGCCGCG
>JBLIFE010000043.1:0-10683 GCA_047633515.1 Paracoccaceae bacterium
TCGGACTCGGGGCTGATGTCGATGATACGGTGGTTGACGTCAAGATTGTCGAAAATCGGCTCGAGACCGGTGAAAAACAGCGAATCCGCGTCGCGCTCGTAAAAGCCCGAAGTGGCATCCGTCGCGCGGTAGGTAACGGTGTCAAAAGACCCGCCATCAAGGATCATCGTGTCAAAGCCCAGCGCACCGCCATCAAGCCCCCCCGACAAGCTGCCGCTTTCGGTGATGACAAAGGTATCCTCGTTGCCGTCCGACCCTGTAAGCCACTCCACGCCGTCAAAGCTAAGGGTGATGGCGTTATCGTGGGCAAAGCCCGCATTCAGGGCATTGACGGTCCAAAAGGTGCTGCGCTGTGTGCCGAAGGTCAACCGGTCAATGCCTTCTCCGCCTGCCATGGAGAAGCTGAAGGGTACCGTTTCGCCAAAGCTGAGCGCGTCGAATGTAACCTGATCGTTGCCCGTGCCGCCAACGATCGAAACTGCGGAGATATCGGCCAGATCACCAAACGCCAGGACTGCCCCACCCAGACGATCAATAATCTGTACCCGCTGCACAGTGGCCGAGCCATCCGTGAGATCGAGGTTCTCCTGATGCAGGCGCACCAAAAGGTCGCTGTCGCGCTGGTCTGCGTAGACCGTCGCGAGATCAAGCGCCAGCACATCAGCGTTCAAAAGAACCCGCTGCTCGAGCGGATCAAGCATCAATTTACGGGCTGCATTTTCAAGGGCGGAAAACCGCTTGCGGTCCTGCCGCCTTAATCGGGATCTGATTCTTCTGTTTATCGGAAGTTTGGGAAGATGGCCGGGGAGCAGTTTTCCAAATGGGGCAGACACGATATTTCCTCCAAAAAAGCAATCATCCCAACGTCCTAGAGATTTCTCTTTCGGCCGCGGGTAGCAAACTGTTGATAATCAACAGTCGTAACTGTTCACAATGGCCACAAAACCAAATTTTTTGCAACAAAGATTGACTGAATTTTTACAAAAATCAGGGCTTGTAACGGCTTGAAATAAATGCCGCTACGGCGCTTTGGACAGCATCTGCCGGGCGCGTCGCATCCACAATCAAATCCGCGCGCGGGCGCACCCGAAGCCCCTGTATCTCGCAAGCCGGTCGCACGATTTTTTCGTAGGCTGCAAGGTACACCCCAAGCCACTGTGTGAACCCTGCGGCTTGCTCGGGGGTCACTGTGTCCGCCAACTGGGCAATCTTGCGCGCCAGGGCGATATCCGCCGGACAATCGATCCAGACAAGCGCATCAATAGGTCCGATTTGCGCCGCGTGCCCGCCCCCCAAAGGTGTATCAAGGATCACAAGACCCGGTGCCTGCGCGATCGCTGCCGCCATGCCGGGGACCGAAATTTCATCATAGGGCGCGCCACGGCGTAACCAGTCCTCGATGTCGGACGCAGACCGCCGCGTCTGTTGCTCGTACCGGTCATATTCGACCACCTGTGCGCCCAGTTGCTTGCCCACGGCGCGGGAAATGCTTGTCTTGCCCGAACCCGGCGGGCCCGAAATGGCAACCACGCGGCGGCTCATGGCTTGGTCCCCCAAACGATGTGAAACGTCATGCCAAGCCGCAACGAGCGCCGCTCTCCAAGGGTTGCGCCCAATCCGGCCAGCATCTGTTCGTACGCCTCCGGGGTCCTGTAAAAGCCAGCGAAAACAAGGTCGGCAGCACAAGGCGCAGCTCCCGAAAAAGGCTCGTCCTCGACGGTGCCGCGCTCGCAAACAACCACGCGTCCTCCCGGCGGAAGATAGTCGAACGCACGCTGCAGCATCTTTTTTGCGGCCGGTGCCTCCCAATCATGCAAGACCGACTTGAACAGCACCATTTGCGCAGGCCGCCCCCCCGGACGCGGCCAGTCATCACGCGACGCATCGGCGGCACAAAACGCAATCCGTTCTGCATCGGAATGCCCCGCGACATACGCCTCCCCAAGCCTGCACACCGCCGGAAGGTCCAGCACCGTTGCTGTCAAACGGTCGTTTCGGGCAAGCAACGCAAGCGACATCGCACCGGTGTTCCCCCCGATCTCCAACAGGTCGATGCAGTCACCAACCGGAATATGCGGCGCAAGAACTGGGCCTTCAAGCTCTGTCAACGCTGTAACATAACGCACCCAGGGGGCAGTATCCTCAAGTGCCGCGGCCTTTGTCTCCCGGGCGCGGCCATAGTCGAAAAACCGGAAGGTTTGCGCCGATTGCATAAACCGCGAGCGCTGCGTCAACCAGTCATCGCTGTGGTTCAAAAGATCGGCCAACGCCAAAGCGGCAAAGCGTACCCGCGCGGCAAAAGATGTGGCGCGCAACCCCAACAAGACCGCGAAATCCGGGCTCAGACACCACAGGTCATCCCCAAAGCTATCACCGTGCCAACCACCATGCCAACCACCGTGCCTTTCAACCACTCCCCCTGCGCCCAGAAGCACCAGCAGCCGGTCGGCCGCATCCCTTGGCAGGCCCAGCCCGTCAGACGCCAAAGGCCCCCGCAGCAGGCGGTCGAACACACCCCCGTCAAAAGCGATGCGCAAGGACACGACAAGCGGCGCGTCGCGCAGCAATCGCGCCTCCATCTCGAATATCTCAAGGGTCTGCAACCGGTGGGTCCTCTCGCGAACAGGCGATGCACCACTCTTGCGGCAGCAGGGCGTGCTATGCAAGTATAGCAGCAACCCGCCCTGCAACTGAAAGTCGGTCATGCTCTCAAGGTTCCCGCCAGCACTTGTAAGCCTCGTGCTGTTGCTTCCCGCCACAAGCCACGCAGCACCGTTCGATTGTGTAATTCAACCCAAAGCCATGATCGGCATCGTGGCGGCCGACAGGGGCCGCATCGACCGGATACTCGTGGGTCGCGGCGATATCGTCAAAGCAGGCGAACCCGTGCTACAGCTTGAAAGCGTCGTCCAAAGGTTGCAGGTCGAATTGTACCGCAAGCGGATGGAATCCGATGTCGAGGTCCGCGCGAACAAGGCCGAAGTCGAACGCAACAAAGTCGCCTTTACGCGCGCCAGCGAACTGGCCTCCCGCAATGTCGGCACCACCTCGGCCGTAGAGGACGCAGGCATTCAACTCGTGCTCAGCGAATTTGGCGTCGAGCAGGCAATCGCAGCGCGCAAACTTGCCGAGATCGAACTCGAGCAGGCCCAAGAGCTGCTGGACCGGCGCACGATAGTCAGCCCCGTTGACGGTATCGTCACATCCGTAATGTCCGCCCCCGGCGAATACGCACATGAACAATTGGAAATCGTCGAAATTGCCCAGATCGACCCATTGCATGTCGAGGTCTTCGTAACCCCCGAATATTACAACAAAATCGCAATCTCGGACCGGTATCTTGTCGGACAGGTTGCACCGCTGAATGGCCGCTATCCCGCCCGTGTCACAGTAATCGACCGGATATTCGATGCGGCCAGCAACACCTTTGGCGTGCGCCTTGAGCTTGAAAACCCCGGTGGCACCATTCCTGCAGGCATAAGATGCTGGGTCGATTTCGACACCCAAATCCCTGAATAAAGCCACGGCTGACCGCCGACACCAAGCGTGCAGGCACGACACCAAGCGTGCAGGCACGACGCATCTGACCAAAAAACATCTCACTCAGGACACCAGCGAGGCGATTTTCGCCCCTCCTGTCACCCTTTCGATGACGTCGGAAACACATGGTTTCGAAATGCGGCATACATCAGGTCGATGAAACCGTCGACTTGATGTAGCATACTTTCAAACGACCCCTTTCGGCGGCGGCCAATGGCGTAATACCCCCATCCCATCAGGCTCAAGGCCTTACGCTTTCCAGTCACACGGCACCGGTCCGATCGCCGAAGCGGGCAGCCTTTGCAAGGTCTCGCGTCAGTGGGCGGAACGCCAAAATCAACGACGTCTGGACATCACCGCCCTAAATGCCGAAACTGCGTTCATGCTCTGAATTCAGCCCCTCGGGACGACCCAAAAAAGACCATTGGCACGTTACCGCCAGCCTGTCGGCTTGCACCCGCATTTGCCGAACAGGATCGTCACAAAGGTCAAGATTGCAACCGTGGGAATTGACGGTCATCAACGCACCGATCCAGACGCGTGCAACCGACAGGTCGATCAGGGTTCATGGATCGGGTGCCAAGGCCACCGTCAGGGTCAAGCGACCGGTCATGCGGGCATGAAAGCAAAGGGTGCACTCCGGTCAGCACCAGAAGTTCGAGCGCCGCAAGAATATCGCCCTGACCTCGTCGTACCAAATGCCCCTTAGCCGGAACGCCCGCTACAGTGTCTCCGCCGCCGTGCTCCGGAGCATCCAGCTCGGCTCGTTGAAAGCCCACGGCTCAGGCGCCTCTGCACCATCGCCAATCCCCGTTGTCCTGCATTATTTTGTTGGCAACAGACACTCTACCGAACGCTAGTTGCAAATTGGCCTATGGGACGGAGGCGTCTGTGGCCGCGATGTTGCCATCAAGACTCTGGTGCCCGAGCCGCATCGTCAAACATGCAACAACCGCCACGCCCTGCACCGCTCAGTCGAGGACCAGACGCAGATGTATGCGCCCCTGTTCAAGTCTATCGGGCCGGTTTCGAAAACTGGGTTGGCCCCGGAACACCGATCAAAAAAAACCTCGGGACCACTATGGCCCCGAGGGTTATATCAACACGCAATCAGGACAGATCAGTTGCGGCGACGCACCACTGCGAAACCACCCAGAGCCGCAATCAAAAGCAAACCAGCCGCAGGAAGCGGAACCGCCGCCGAGAATGTCTCGACGTTCACAGTGACCGCGTTGCCCGAACGACCAGCCGCACCGCTGATGATAAAGGCAAGCGTATCACCATTTGACAGCGCAAAGTTTTAAAACGTCGCAACACCGACCGCACCGGTTTTCGTCAAGGCGATCAGCGTCTGCGTGCCAGCATTTAGACTATAAAACACAGAGATAGAGTTCGACAAGCCGCCACCCGACGTGGCGTTCAAATACGGGTTCACCGTCAGCGAAATCGTCGCAAGCAAATCTCGGGCAAAAGTGAGCGTGCCGGTTTTGTTTTTGAAATTCTCACGCGCCGTCGTCGTCACACTACCTTGGGCAAAATCATCTGCCGTAATATTCAAAACGGGCGCATCAAAGAACCCCGACGACGTGGCCGCGCTGACTGACAGTGGGGCCAAAACCAAAGCTGCCGCCAAAGCAACATTCCTGAAAGTACTAAACATGCTGAAGTTTCCCAACAAGGCGCCACTTCGGCGCCTAAAAAGAGCAGCCCGAAATCCGGCGTCAGCTATGTTCTACGAAACAACTATTTCCGATTCGCAAGAGCCTTTTTTGGCCTCTGCAACAGATCATCAGGGACACAACATCCCGCAGATTCGCAGCGTACAATACGCAATCGCCGCAGTCCTCAACACAACAAGCCGGCCAAGTAAAAGGATGTTGGCCACGTGCGGATCGCGCCAGCTACGATCCGTAAACCGGACATGCGATTTCCAATGGAGGCCCGGCACGCTTAACACATTGAAAACGCTTAGGTCATGAACTTGAGCTGCCCGTTGTGAACCCCGAGGCACCCCATCAAGGCCACATAATTTCTGTCTTCGGACGGGTTGTGCGGCGTGGTTGTGACCGAGCGTATCAGCGGAAGGCCATCAAGCCCGACCGCTTGGATCATGCGTCCGTCTGCGACCGACCGATAGCGCGCGTTGGCCGGATCAAAGGGGATCGCCTCCCATGTTTTCGAATTGACGTTGTCGAACAACATATTAAACATAACGACCTGCAATTCGATCGTTGTTTGCGGATAGGCGGCACTCCGGTCGCGGATCGCAGGCTCGAAAAATGGCAGCAGCGCGGCGGTATCACGCGCCGCAAAATGATGTGCCAGTTCGGCCATCGCACGGTCGATTTGCGGACGTGCGGCCACCGGATAAATTGCCGGCGCCTCCGACCAGAACCATCCGTCCCCGACAGCCGAGGAAAACACCGTCGACACACGGCTGGGGTTCGGGGTGTCCTCGGCTATGGCAGGCGACAGGTTGGCGCGTTCGGCCCCTTTGTCCGGGCCCATATCCTCGCCTTCGACGAAATCGGCCACCCGCACCGAGACCTGCGCACTGCTTTCAAATCCGCCCTGCTGTGGCGGGGCGGTTTCCTCCCCCAGCAGAATATCAAGCCGGTTCTCGCCTTTCAGCAGATATTGCCGGATCGGCTGCGACGCGCTTTTGGCTTCGTCGGCGGCGGCTTTCGTTACGGGGATGTCATTGACGCGGATCTCACACGCAACAGAGCGGCATGTCAGCTGCATGTAGCGGATTTTGGTTTCATCTATTTGCATGGCTTATACCGTTGCCCCTGCCTCTTTTGCGAAAAGGTCCCCCTCCCAGAGTGTGACCTTTTCATTAGGATAATTAAACAATTTGATCGTTTGGACCGATGTCATGAGCTGATAGGTAAACGAGACCTTCAGGGGCAGAAAACTGATCTTTCCGGGCATCTTTGGTTCTTCGGAAAATCCGCCCGTGAATGTGAACTCGGCGTCAAAGCCGGTTTCGATCTTGATCGTTGCCTCGAACCCCACCCCAGAGGCCTTTGCCTGAGCGGTCACAACAAAGTCCGGCACGCATTCGCCGGTCAATTTGTTTGAAAACGTCTCATCGCCGCCCGAATCTACCGTGAAATTGGCATCGACCTTAAAACTCAACGTCACAGAGGCCTTGAGCACCATTTCAATCAGCGGTGTTTCGTAAACCGGATTGGCCAGCACCCATTCGACACCGAACCCGATGGACAGGCTGATCGTGACCAGCGAGCAATCGAACGAGATCGAATAGCCGCGCCCGACCTCCCAGATCCGGTCATGGGTCGCGGAAGCATTCGGGGTCAGGTACCAGCTTCCGGTGACCGACCCCTCCAGAACGCCGACAGCCAATTCCGCGGTCCAACCGATTGTCGGTACGGAATCCTTCATTTCCTTCACAAAGTCCGAGATCGTCGTGGGCAGGTTCAACACCGCGCCCAGCACTTCGACCACAGGAACCTTGTCGCCATTATACGTCAGGCTAAAGGCTTGTGCCTTGTCAAAGTTGAACTCTGTGCTGTTGGAAACCTCTGTCGTACCGCCGGGGTTTACGGTCACTTCGGTTGCGCGCCGCACCAACACGTCGTCCAACGTCTGGTTATAGGTTATCCGGGGGTTGCTGCCATCAACCTGCGTTTCGGTAAAGGTCGCAATGACACCGTCCCCAGTGCGCGCGGTCGAATAGGTCGTACCACCCTGCCCGCCGTCACTGCCACCGTCATAGGCCACACTGCCCCCGATGCCGCTTCCCCCGATCGACGCGGCTCCTTCAAGGCTTGCAGCCGTGACCGTACCGTCACTGTTGCGCGTGGCAGATCCTTTTGCAGAGACTTCTGCCACCGCCACACGAGCAGAGCCGGAAATCTCGATCGTCTCGTCAAGTGTCTGAAGATTGCGCTTGGCCGAGGCGTTCAGCTTGGCCTCCGCCAGTTTGGGAACCGTAAAGGTGAGTTTATAATTGCTTTCGCGAAACACCTCGATACGCGCGTTCAATTGTGCCACGCCGGCCTGTGTTTCATCCGCAGGGATGCCACAACTGACCAGTTTGGCATCGTACAAATGCGTGCCATCGCGCCCAAAGGGCCAGTAACGCTCGAAAAAGCTCGCCCGGATCGATGCCTCGGGGGCCAGAACCTCGACCGGCGCAGGCGTGCTCATTTTCCATTCCTGCGGCACGGCAACCGGCCCCGACACCCGTTTCAACGTAATCAACGCATGTTCGGAGTGGTGACACGCAGGCGCCGTTGTTCCCGCAAGAACAACCTTTTTGGGATCGCCGCCGCGATCTTCGCGGTACACATCCGATACAATCTGCAACAGCATGTCCTGGCCCGCTAGCAGCGTCTTTTGCGCCGCCGTCAGAGAGGCATCCGTGCTGGCCGGTCCGGTACACGAAACCTTGGGGCTCTCGCCCTCCACCTTGACCTCGAAACCGGTCACATCGCAGGGGTGATAATCGGGGTTGGGCTGCTTCATCCCGCAACTCAGGACGATGAACTGCCCCCCCGGCGCGGTCTGGAAACCGGCATTGTTTGCAGAGGCAACAGAGTTGTCAAATCCGCTTGGCATGGCTCACCCCCCTTTTCCGGTTCGGCTGCGGGCGGTGCGTTCGGCGCGGTTGTAATAGGCGCGTAATTTCGAATTCACGGTAAAATCCTTGTTCAAAAGAAGTGTGCGCTGTGGCTCTGCTTCGACAAAGCCCTGCCAGTCGGCACGCAAAAGAATGGTCGCCCGACAAAAAACGGCAAAATCAAGCTCGCTCTGCATACCGCCCTGTTCGGCATAGGTCATCATGTCCGACAGCAGTTGAAACCGCTGTTGCGGGTCAACAGCAGGCCAGGCGTTGTCTTCATTCAGGAGCCACCGGTCGATCCGTTCTGCCAGACTAGCGCGCTTGTCTTGCGTCAGGACGACCAACTGTGTGTCGGATATATTAAGCATGTAAAAAAAACTTTTGGATAACTTTGCCAACGCTAGGCGGGAATGCGTCACAACTCAAGCCCTGCATGACGCAAAGCCCTGTCCGCACCCTGCACAGCTTTCAGACAAAAATGTGACGCACCCGCCGAAATCCGGAAGTGGCGTTAAACAAGTGCAAAGAAAACCACAAAAGAACAATGAAAAAGCTGTCGCAAATTGTCGAAGCTGCCTGTGACGGCCCACCTGTTGCTCGGATCAAGGACAAGGTGCATTCTTTGAAGACCCGCCGGTGGAATTTGAAACCTCGCTGGAAAACGTATAAAAGGCGCCTCCGCTTCTGCATCAAAACTTGTCCCATAGACATCATGCCCAAGTGAGCCAACTTTTTAAACACTGAACTCGAAAGAGCAACGGGCCAAAGTGATTTATGCTGTTCAATCCTTCATCAAGAAGATCGTCTTAACACCTGACGGAGGCAAAAACCGTCTTGTGTCTGATTTTCACGGCAGTCTGGTCGGCATACTGGCGCTATCAGTTGAAACGAAATTTGAACCGCAACCAACAAATGCTGTTCTGGAAGTACACAACGCCGCGTTAGGCCTTGTCCAAAACGAGAAAAGCGCCCCGCAATGAGATCGGCCGCGTGACTGCTAACAGTGTAACCGGTGCGCGAACCCAGCCTTCCTTGTGAGCCGCGGATCTGAGATTCAGTCGTGATGGATGGATGATCAGGGAGTCTCTTGTTAACATTTATAGGGTTGTAGGGCCGCGTGATCATCGTCGGTGGCTAGATTTGGTGAAAGCGCCAGTAGTGGCCGAGACGTTAGGGCACCTCGAAAAATTGCCCTTCGGGTGCCGCTGCGGTATGAGCTGGAGGCATTAGGTGACTTGGGGTTTGTGGGATGACGCAGATGGGTCTCTTCGATTTTTCAGACCGCTATGCGAGCCTTGATGCCAGAAATGATACCCTGTTCAAAATCGGTTCCGCGGTGGCGTGGGAAGGGTTTCGCCCGACGCTTGAGTGGGTCTGGCGAAAGCCTGAGGCGGCGCGCAAATCGCGCGCGGGACGCAAATCCATAGACGCCGTGCTGATGTTCAAGACGCTGGTGCCGGGTGCGCTCTACAACCTTTCGGACGACCAGATCGCGCATCAAGTGCGCGACCGCCTGTCCTTCATGCGGTTTCTCGGGCTCGGGCTGGGGGATCGGGTTCCGGACGCCAGGACGGCGTGGCTTTATCGCGAGGCACTGGCGCACAAAACCTCAAGAGCCATATCCAACGCAAAGGCAGCAACCGCACCAGATCCCGCATCCGGGTCCGCGCCGAACGCATCTTCGGCGCCCAAGCCGACGATAGCGGCGGCACGTCGGTGCGCACGATTGGAACGGTGCGCGCCAAAGCTAAAATCGGGATGAAGACCCTCGCGTATAACATGCGCCACCTCGTCCAACTGCGCCGCCTAAGCCCGTGTCCAGCCGGATCAGGGGCCGCCTAAACGAAGCAAATGGCCAAAGTCAGGCCGCTCCGCCCGACATATCGCGCCTGACCGCCCAAACCCCGGCGATCCCGCGACCCATCTCAAGACAGCAGGCAACTATCTCCCTGCATCTTCTGAAAATTGTGAAAAATCGAGGTGCCCATTCGTCAGGTTAAAGATTTCCAGCAAACCCCGCGCGGTTCAACCAGCCGTGCCGCGCGACAATCAAGATGAGAATCCGGCGTCAATCAGGGTGCGAACGCAGTTTTGGGGCCAAGTAGGGAGGGCGCAGCCCGACTGGAGGGGTCCCAAAACAGCGTTTTTCCCTTCATGGGTGGATCTGACGGTTGTGACCGGTTCGGATAGAATGCGATTTTTTCGTGTTGGGAGGGATCGCTCATGCCGGGCTGCCATGTCACCGATTAACAGATGAGGCGCTTCGTGACGCTCAAAATGACCAACCCTGTCGCCGTCGCAGCGACTAAAGCCGGTTTCAGCCGGGCCACCGGCTACCGGTTGAAGGCCAGTTCCACATTGCCTTCACAAAAGAAGGCACCGCGCAGCCGGCGCCGCTCGGACTCGCTCGGAGGGATTTTCGAGACCGAAGTGCTGCCACTTCTAAAGTCAGCACCGGGGTTGCGGCCGGTCGCTATTTTCGAGGAATTGCAGCGCCGCCATGCGGATCCGGGCCCCGGCATTCGTCGCACGCCCGAGCGACGCATCCGCAC